>NZ_NWQG01000082.1:0-10816 GCF_002529485.1 Mesorhizobium sanjuanii | reverse complement strand
CCCTTGAAGCGCTTGCGCTCGGCAACCAGGACCGAGGTTTCCATCTTGATCAGATGGCCGGTCCAGGTGACGAAGTCCGACTTGCGGACCAGCGGCCGGTCGATGCCGGGCGACGACACTTCGAGATGATACGCCTTTTCGATCGGATCATCGACATCGAGCGCCGGCGACACCGCGCGGCTGACCTCTTCGCAATCCTCGACGGTCATGGTGCCGTCCTCGCGTTCGGCCATGATCTGCAGCGTCAGCCCGTTCTGGCCCGACAGATGCACCCGCACCAGGCGGAAGCCAATGCCGCGCAGCACCGGCTGCACGATCAGCGCGATACGCGCATCGATGCCGCTTTCGCGGATGATGCGGTCGTCGGCCTGGCTTGCCGCTGCTGTCATTCGATCCTGTCGCTATCTTTTCCGTGACTGGCCGGCAGGTAATAAAAAAGAGCGGGACCGGGTGGACCCACTCTTCGTCATACCGACCAAGAATTTGAGGCTGATATAGACGATACCGGCCGGCGTTTCAAGTCTGCTTAGAAGCCCTGTGTGGGTCAGGCAGCAGATGGGTAGCCGGCAATGATACGACTGACGGAGGAGGAGACGGGCAGCCTTGCGCCTGACGCAGGGCGACCATGCAGTAACACCGCTGTGATTGGAGATGTCCCACACCTATCTATGTTGCAGTGCACAAAGAGCGCGCGGTGGCGCGCGAAAGGTTTGATATCATGAACAGCCGTAAACTGTTTTCCGCCATTGGCGACATCTTCACCACATTCGGCAGCGCCGTTGCCGCGTCGAGAGCCGTCGAAGCTGGCCGCAAGCCGCGCGCCGACGATCTGCGCAAGCTCGGCATGGATCCAGCCGCCTTCGACAGGATCGGCCGCTTCTGAGGCAGCCTGCCGCCGGCTGACGCTTGGGCCAATTGGGCGTCCAAACGTCACGCTGCGGTATTTCCGAAAAGGCGCTATTCCCTGATGAAGGTGAGATAGGCTGGCCGCCGGCCCTCGCGAATGGCCTTTGCCTCGTAACGCGTCCCCGGCCAACCCTCATAAGGCTGATGCCAGTCGGCCGCTTCGCCGGCCTGCCAAGCGAACGCATGATGCGCCCGGCAGTTGAGCAGCGTCCAGTTCACATAGCTGTCGATATCGGAGGCAAAGCGGAATTTTCCGCCAAGCTTCAGCACGCGCGCGAAACGGTCGAGATTGAGCGGACTGACGAAGCGCCGCTTCCAGTGTTTCTTCTTCGGCCATGGATCGGGATAAAGAAGGTCGATGCCGTCGAGCGAGGCTTGCGGCAGCCAGTCGAGCAGGCGCGTGGCGTCGTCATCGTAGACCCGTAGATTGGCAAGCGGCCGTTCCCTGACCGCCATCATCATCTTGGCCATGCCGTTGACGAAAGGCTCGACGCCGATAAAGCCCGTCGCCGGGGCCGCCATCGCACGATGCAACAAGTGCTCGCCGCCGCCGAAACCGATTTCGAGGTGGATCGCGCGGACATCGGCTTCGAACAGGCTGCGCAGATCGGCTGGCGGCGCCGCCGTCAATTCGAGCCTGTATGTCCTGAAGCCGGTTTCCAGTGCCGCCTGCTGTTGCGGGCGGATGGTCTTGCCGCGCCGGCGGCCGAAAAACGCTTCGGTCGCACGGCTTGGCCGGTCTTTCGGGTCCATGGGCGTCGCGGTTAGGCGGCAACCGGGTCGGCGACCGCGTCCTTGAGCGCCTTGGCCAGATCGGTCTTCTCCCAGGAGAACGACCCGTCACGGCCGGCCTTGCGGCCGAAATGGCCGTAAGATGACGTCTTGGCGTAAATCGGCTTGTTGAGATCGAGGTGGCGACGGATGCCGGACGGCGACAGGTCCATCACACTGCGCAGCGCCTGCTCGAGCCTTGCCTCATCGACCTTGCCGGTGCCGTGCAGATCGACATAGACCGACAATGGCTGGGCGACGCCGATGGCGTAGGAAAGCTGGATGGTGCAGCGGTCGGCGAGCTTGGCTGCCACGACGTTCTTGGCGAGGTAGCGCGCCGCATAGGCGGCGGAGCGGTCGACCTTTGTGGTGTCCTTGCCGGAGAAAGCACCGCCGCCATGGGGCGCCGCGCCACCATAGGTGTCGACGATGATCTTGCGGCCGGTCAGGCCGGCGTCACCATCAGGCCCGCCGATGACGAACTTGCCCGTCGGGTTGATATACCAGTTGCAATTGTCTGCGATCTTGAGATCGCCAAGCGCCTCGCGGATATAGGGTTCGACGACCTTGCGGACCTTCTGGGAATCCCAGCTCGCATCGAGATGCTGGGTGGACAGCACGATCTGCGTTGCCTCGGCCGCCTTGCCGTCGACATAGCGGACCGTGACCTGGCTCTTGGCATCCGGGCCGAGCCGGCCGGCATCGCCACTGCCCTCATGCCGCGCGGCAGCCAGCAGTTCGAGGATCTTGTGGCTGTAGTAGATCGGCGCCGGCATCAGGTCGGGCGTCTCGCGGCAGGCATAGCCGAACATGATGCCCTGATCGCCGGCCCCTTCCTCGCCCTGGCGGTCGGACGCATTGTCGACGCCCTGGCCGATATCCGGCGACTGGCCATGCAGCAGAACGTCGATCTTTGCCGTCTTCCAGTGGAACCCGGCCTGTTCGTAGCCGATTTCGCGGATGGCCTTGCGGGCGACCGATTTGAACTTCGCCGGATTGACGATCGGATGGCCGGCGGCATCCTTCAGAATGTTGCCTTCCTTGTCCTTCTTGAGCAGCGTTTCGGGGACGCGCACTTCGCCGGCGATGACGACGCGGTTCGTGGTCGCCAGCGTTTCGCAGGCGACGCGGACCTTCCAGGGATCCATGCCGGTCTTCCTGGCCTCGCGATAGACCAGATCGACGATCTCGTCGGAGATACGATCGCAAACCTTGTCGGGATGGCCCTCGGCAACGGATTCCGAGGTGAAGAAGTAGTTCTGCCGCGTCACGGGTGTCCCCTCTCGAAAAAGTATCGGCAGGCTGCCGATCCTGGCGCGCCACGTGTTAGCGGTGCCAGCCGCCGCTCGTCAAGCGGGGTCTCCGCCCCGGCGTGAATTTCGATGCCATTATCTTCGTATCCTGGACGGCTCCAGGGCGCCGCCGTCGTCCCTTGCTTTTTCACAGGTCGCAAGAAAAAGGGCTCTGGGGACGCGTGTCGAGCAAAACCGATCCCGTCTCGCGGTGTCTATGGAAGGCGAACTCCACAATGCCCGAGACCGCGGGAATTTGCGTGCCCCGCCACGACGCCCCGGTTTTTTTCGACCTTTTCAGCGGCCCGCCAGATCAATCAACTTCCCGGATCAATCAACTTCATCGACGGAAAGGGCTTTCACCAGCTCGATGATCTTGCGGCGAACCTTCACGTCGGCGATCTTGACGAAGGCCCGGTTGAGCTGGAGACCTTCCGGACTGCCGCAGAACTCGACCGCAGAAGTCATCGATGCGTCTTCGGCAAACCCGCGGTTACCCACGGCTTCCTGCCCTGGCGCGTCCTCGAAGAAGAAGGCGACGGGCACGCCGAGAATCGAGGCGATTGCCTGCAAGCGGCTGGCCCCGACGCGATTGGTCCCCTTTTCGTATTTCTGTATCTGCTGAAAGGTGATGCCGAGGTTCTCGCCAAGCTTTTCCTGACTCATTCCCAACATGTTTCGCCGAAGCCGGACACGACTTCCGACATGGATGTCGATAGGATTCGGCTTCTTCTTGTTCTCTTCTGTCATTTTTTTCCTCGCCGAATTTTTCCGGCTTTTTCTATTTTTTCTTGCCCAAACAAAACCGGCGGCAGTGCCCCAACACAACGCCACACCGACTTCGAGAAATTTCAGGCGCTTACAGTATGAGTTTCTAATGTGTCGACTGTCAATTCACCCGTAGCCTTTGCCTTACATTCAATGCGCATGCCGCAAGGGCAAGCAGCAACATGATCAGCATTCCGTTAATGCGTCTTTGGCCGGAGGAAACGATGGCTTGATTGGAAATCGGCACGCGTACATCTATGGCTCCGCGGGCGTCAATCGCCAGCGCATCGACGATGCGTCCGCGCGGATCGACCACGGCGGAAATGCCGTTATTGGCTGCGCGCAAGAGGGGCACCCCGTTCTCCACCGCACGAACCTGCGCCTGTCTGAAATGCTGGTAGGGGCCAGGCGTGTCCCCGAACCACGCATCGTTCGTGACGTTCACAATAAGCTCGGCTGACGTTGCGTCAACCGCTACCAGGTCGGGAAATATGACTTCATAGCAAATGAACGGAAGCGCGCGGATGCCGCCGGGAAGCGTGATCGGATGCCGTTCATTGCCGGCCGCGAAATTCATCGGCCCGGCAACCAGCTGCTCGAGCCCGAAGCGGCCGAGCAATCCCGCGAAAGGCAGATATTCTCCAAACGGCACCAGGTGGACCTTGTCGACGGCATCGGTGATTTCTCCCTTGTCGTCGATGGCCACCACGGAATTGTAGTACCGGGCGTCGGCACTGGACGCCGAGCCGCCTTCTTCCCGGACAACGCCGGCCAACAGCAACTGGCCGTCGCCGAGCATATCTCCCAACGCGGTCAGTGCATCGGGACGTTCGGTCAGAAGAAACGGCATGGAGGTTTCCGGCCACAGGATCAATTGCGGCTTGTCATGGCCAGGCTCGGGCGTCTTGGCCGACAGCCCCAGCAAGGTGGCAAAGATGCGGTCGCGCACCGAAGCGTCCCACTTCTCCGAGAGGTCGACGGCCGGCTGCACGATGCGGACATCGAGGCTCCGCTCGGCCGGCTTCTGCGGAGCGGCAAGCCTGACATAGCCGAAGCCGACATGGGCCGCGACTAGGCCGACAAGCAATGCGACACCCAGGCGGACATGCCGGCGCGCCGCAAGCAGGGCAGGCAGTGCGAAGACGAAGACCGCCAGCGCGTTCATGCCGACCATGCCGGTCACCGATACGCTCTGCATCAGCAAGGGCACCGGCATCGCGGCATAGCCGATTGCATTCCACGGAAAACCGGTGAACAGGAAGCCGCGCAGCCATTCCGCCAGGGCAAAACCGAAGGCCAGGGCTGCGATGCGGCCGATGTCGTTGCTCCACAGCAGCCGGGCAACCACGGTTGCGAAGCCGTAGAAAAAGGCGAGCGCCAGCGGAATTCCGACCACGGCGAAGGGAAGCGCCCAGGCGAAGCTGTCAGCCTCGACCAGAAGCGCCTGGCCGATCCACCACAGGCCGGCGAGGAAATAGCCGAAGCCGAACCACCAGCCGATGGCGAAAGCCGGCCGCAGACGCCTGAGCCAACCATCGGAAGCTTCGCCGGTCGCGCCGTCGAGCAGCCAGACCAGCAGCGGAAACGAAACGAAACAGACGGCGAAGAAATCGTAAGGGGCCTGGGCAAGAACCGCCAGCGCCCCGGCAAGGAACGCCACCAGTGCGCGCCGCCAACCCCATAGCAGAATTATCCGGCCGGCCAGGCGCTCCATGCACATTTCCCGAGTCGCGCGAATCAGGAAGCAAGATTTATCAGGGTGCGGTCTGGGCTCCAAACGGCGACGCATCGGCAAACGCGCGAAATGGGCACCGACCCGACGACCATGGCGATGCTCATCAGCATAACTGCCCTGGTGCTCAGGAATGGCTCCGTGCGTCGCGCATTGCCACTGGCGGGTGGCCGTAGGCGCGCGAATAGGCCCTGGAAAACGCGGCCGCGCTGCCGAACCCGACACGCTGCGCGACCGACTTGACCCGCCCGCCGCGCGACAACTCGCGGCAGCCGAGCGTGAGACGCCATGAGGTCAGATAGGCGGCTGGCGTCGCGCCGACCACTTTGGGGAACACGGTCATGAACCTGCTTCGCGACATCCCGCTGATCTCGGCAAGGTCCTCGATCCGCCACGGCTGCGAAGGCTGGTCATGGATGGCGACGATGGCGCGGTGGAGAGTGGGATGGGAAAGCCCGGCGAGAAGCCCGGGCCCGGTGGTGGTCCCAAGGTCGATCGCCCTCCTGAAGACCAGAAGGACGATCACCTCGCACAGGCGATCGAGCGCGACGGACCTGCCGCATCGGCTGTGCGATGCTTCGGTGACGAAGGCGACTGTGACGGCACGAAGAGTGGGAACCTCGTCGAGGGCGACGACGAGCCGTTCTGGCATCGCGTTCATGAGCGGGTTCAACAGGCCGCCAAACTGGACAGCGGCGGCAACAAGGACCCCACAGGAAGGCCGTGGCTCCGTATTGCCCCGTGCGCAGAAGTGGATCGCCTCCGCGTTTTCGTCGGAACTCCCCATGACAAGCAGATTGGCAGCCGCATCTTCTGCATGGGATGGGATAAGGGTCACCGAAAGATCGAACGTCTGGAAAAAGGCAGACAATCGGTCGGGCCGAGCAGATGGTAGACTTTCGATCATGTTTTCTGGATATGTCATCTCTCAAAATGTGACATGGGTGGAGACACAGGTCAATCAACGGTGCAGGCCGCGCGGCTTGCCCGCGAAAGGAATAGCGATGCTCGTACCCCGCCAGGCCGCTCCCGAGTTGGTGGTCGAAACACTCGACCATGGGCGCTTTGATCTCGCCGCCGAAAAGCCGGCCCGCATGGCCCTGGTCTGCTTCTATCGCGGTCTGCACTGTCCGATCTGCACAAGCTACCTCAAGGAACTCGAGCGTCAGACCCCGGCCTTCGCCGACCGCGGCGTCACCACCATTGCGATCAGTTCGGATGGAGAGACGCGCGCACGCCAGATGGCCGAGAAGATCGGCGCTGCGAACCTGCGGATCGGCTACGGCCTGGCATTGAACGAAGCCCGCAAATGGGGCCTCTACATCTCGACCTCACGCGGAAAGACATCGATAGGCATCGAGGAGCCTTCGTTGTTCTCCGAACCTGGCTTGTTTCTGGTGAGGCCTGATCAGTCGATCTACTACCTCTCGGTTCAGTCGATGCCTTTCGTCCGGCCCAATTTCGCGGAAATGGTCCAGGCGTTGGACTTCATCATCAAGAACGACTATCCGGCGAGAGGTGAGTACACCGGCGCCTTGTAGGCAAAAATCCTGACACTCCCGAGAAATCTCCTAGCACTGATTTCGCCCTTGCAAATTCGATCCATCAGTCTTCGCCGTCGCGTGACAAAAATGCGTTCAGCCGCTCCAGGACGAGATCCGGGGCTTCGAGCTGAGGCAAGTGACCGACGCCGGGCAGTGTTTCGAACGATGCCTGCGGGATCAGCGCATGAAGCGCTTTGCCTCGCTCCAGCGGGATCCATGGATCGTCCCTTCCCCAGATTATCTTTACCGGACACCTGATATTCCCGAACGCCGGCTCGACTTCGGCGGTGTATTTTTCGTCGGCTTGCGCGAATTGCCGATAGAAGCTTGCTCGCCCCTCCTCGGCAAGCCACGGCTCGACAAGTTTCTCGAAATCTCCGGAATCGATGTCATTTACGATCGCCCCCTTGATATAAGCCTCCACGACCGCTCTGTGGATATGCGGCGGCAGGCCCAGAAAGGCGTCCACATGGCGACCGACATGATCGAAGAACTCCGATCCCCAGGGGCGCATGGCGACGACATTCATCAGGACGTAGCGCTCGAAGTCGCAGCCATGCAGCAAATGCGCCCGCAGCGTCGTCGCGCCACCCATGTCGTGGGCAACGACCATAGGCTGCTCAAGGCGCCAGTGCGCGAGCATCTCGGCGAATACTTTTCCTTGCACATCGAGTGAGGTGCGCTGCTCCGCGGCTTTGCCGGATCGCCCGTATCCGGGCATATCGTACCAATGGACGCGATAGCGCCTTGCAAGGTCTGGAACAATCCGATGCCATGAGAACGAAGACCACGGCCAGCCATGGGCCAGCACGAGTGCGGGCCCGCTGCCAGATCGACCCGCCGCCACAGCACCCGCGGATGTTTCCACGGTCTCATCGAGTTTCCACGACATCAGATATTCTCCTGGAACACCGGCCTCAAAGATGAAAAACCGGTTTTGGGGGAAAATCCAATGCTCAAACAAAGCTGGTGTTCAGCCGTCCATACGAACTGGTTCGCAACCATATCGTTCGAGAACGCTCCCCATTGCTGAAATTCGGACCGAGACGCTATCGGTGCCAGCCTTCGATCCGCAGATCGGCCAGCCGCTCGGCCTCCTCGCGTGGAATGGAGCGTAGGGTCTGGGAAAAGGTCCAGACGTGACCTTCGGGATCGCGCGCCCTGTACTGCCGTTCACCGTAGAACTGGTCGGCAGGCGCCTGGACGATCTCGGCTCCCGCTGCCCTTGCACGATCGCAGTGGGCATCTATGCCCTCCTTGAGGCGCACATAGACCGACTGCGTGTTCTTGCCGCCGACCGAAGCTGGACTGGCGACATGATCGGCCCATTCGGAGTCGACGATGATATAGCCGTCACCGAACCGCATCTCGGAATGGACGAGCCTGCCGTGGGCATCGCTGACCACCATGCCCGGCTCGAAGCCGAAGGCCTTCTCAAGCCAGATCAATGCGGCGCGCGGATCCTTGTAGAATATGCCGGAGCCCAAGGTTGAGTGCTTGAACGGATCGTCGACCGTCATCGGGCGGCGGCGCTTCCTCAGGCCTGTTCGGCGCGGGCGGCGCGGCGGCGGCGCTCGCTCTTCTGGGTCTCCACGATGCGCACGCGCTTGACCCGGCGCGGATCGGCATCCAGCACATGGAATTCGAAGCCAGGTATGGCCTGCACCACCTCGCCGCGGGCCGGAACGCGGCCAAGCGTGTTGAAGATCATGCCGCCGATGGTGTCGACATATTCGCCATGCTCGCCGGCGGCGAAATCCTCGCCGATCATCTTGGTCACATCATCGATTTCGGCCTTGCCATCGACAACGAACACGCCCTCGCCGGTCTGGGTGATCATCGGCTCGTCGTCGTCATGCTCGTCCTCGATGTCGCCGACGACCATCTCGACGATGTCCTCCAGCGAAGCGAGGCCGTCGGTGCCGCCATATTCATCGATGACCAGCGCCATCTGGGTGCGTGTCGTCTGCATGCGCGCCATGAGATCGGAGGCGAGCATGGACGGCGGCACGAACAGCACCGGGCGGATCAGGTTGAGGTCGCCGATGGTGCGTGCGAGATCGACCTTGGCGAGATCGAGAACCGTGGCGACCGGCGTCTTCCTGGTCGTCCTGCCCTTCTTGACGCGGGCGATCTTGGTGATATGGGCCAGCACGTCGCGGATGTGGACCATGCCGCGCGGGTCGTCGAGCGTCTCGGAATAGACCGGCATGCGGGAATGGCCCGACTGCTCGAACAACCCCAGAAGATCGCCGAGCGTCGTGGTGATCTCGACCGCCTCGATGTCGGCGCGCGGCACCATGACGTCCTCGACGCGCACTTCGCGCAAGCGCAGGATGTTGTTGAGCATTGCCCGCTCGCCGGGCGAGAAAGATTCCGCATCGCTCGTCGTCTCGGCGAGAGCGCCGGCGATCTCCTCGCGCAGGCTGGTGCCGTTGCGCTGCCTGAACAGGCCGAGCACGCGATCGAACAGGGAAGGACCGGCAGGCGATGGCTCGCTGGCGATGCTGCCGGTCGTGGTACTCGGACTCGAGCCCTCTTCCGCCGTTTCGGAAGGCTTGGTCGCACTGCCGGCGTCGGGGCGGGCGGCAGTTTCTGGTTTGTCGTTCATCGTCGTCCGGTCAATTGGTCTTTTTAGTTACGCGTAGGGATCGGGAATGGCAAGCCTCGCAAGTGCTGAGCGCTCGATCGCTTCCATCTCCTCGGCTTCGGTGTCGGTCTCGTGATCGTAGCCCAGCAAGTGCAGAAGGCCGTGGATGACGAGATGGGTGATATGGTTGTCCAGGGGCTTGTCTTCCAGTGCCGCTTCCCGCGCCACCGTCTCGGCGGCGAGCACGATGTCGCCCAGCATCGGCGGCAGCGGACCGCCCTTGGCAAAAGGAAAAGCCGGGAAGGACAGGACGTTGGTCGGCTTGTCCTTGCCGCGCCAGTTGGCGTTGAGACCGCGGATATGGGCGTCGTCGGAAAAAACGATGCTGAGTTCGGAATGCCCGGCCACGCCGGTTTCGGCAAAGGCGGCCAGCACGCCGCGATCGACCAACCGCGTCAGCGCCGCCTCGTCGGGCCAATCTCCCGCTTCGACCGAGATATCGATGTCGACGGGAACCGAAAAATCCCCGTCGCCGGACTTTCTGTCTTCAGCCATGCGGCCGCATCGTCACATCAGCTCTCGGCGTCCAGGCCACGCGCCAGCTTGCCGTCGCGATCGTAGGCCTTGACGATCTCGGCGACCAGCGGGTGCCTGACGACATCGCCTTCGTTGAAGCGCACCGTCACCATGCCAGTGACCCCGTCAAGGATTCTCAGCGCCTCGACCAGACCCGACTTGGTGTTTGGCGGCAGGTCGATCTGGGTTGGATCGCCGGTCACGATCATGCGGGAATTCTCGCCGAGCCGGGTCAGGAACATCTTCATCTGCATCGGCGTGGTGTTCTGCGCCTCGTCGAGGATGACGGCGGCGTGCGCCAGCGTGCGGCCACGCATGAAGGCCAATGGCGCGATCTCGATCACCTCGGCGGCGATCGCGCGCTCGACCTTGTCGGCCGGCATCATGTCGTAAAGCGCGTCATAGAGCGGCCGCAGATAGGGATCGACCTTCTCTTTCATGTCGCCAGGCAGGAAGCCAAGCCGTTCGCCGGCCTCGACGGCGGGGCGCGACAACACGATGCGCTCGACCATGCCGCGTTCGAGCAGCATGGCCGCGTGCGCCACCGCCAGGAAGGTCTTGCCGGTGCCGGCGGGGCCGATGCCGAAGACAAGCTCGGACCGCTCCAGTGCGCGCATATAGGCGTCCTGGTTGAGCG
>NZ_NWQG01000081.1:0-11418 GCF_002529485.1 Mesorhizobium sanjuanii | reverse complement strand
GTCCATGACGAGTGCGTGACATCGTTGAAAAGATTGGGCGAAAAACGGGACAGGAAATGACCGGACAAGCGATGATCAAGAGGGCAATGGTCAACAGGCCGGTGGCCGATAGCATCGAGCGGCGCAGCGGTGTCTCGCTGTGGCGGCAGATCGCCGACCAGATCCTGCATTCGATCGCGATCGGCGACTTCGTCGAGAACGCGGCGCTGCCGCCGGAGATGGCGCTCGCCGACCGCTATGGCGTCAACCGCCATACGGTGCGCGCCGCGATCGCCGCATTGGTGCAGGAGGGGGTGCTTCGCGCCGAGCAGGGGCGCGGCACCTTCGTGCTGTCGCGCAAGCGGCTGTCCTATCCGATCGGCGCCCGCACGCGCTTTTCGGCGGGCCTGCAAGGGCAAGCGTCCGAGCGCCGCAGCTTGCTGATCGAGTCGGCGATCGAACCGGCCGGCAGGCGCGTTGCCGAGGGACTAAGGCTTGCCAGGGGCGCGAACGTGGTACGCCTGGAAATGCGCGGCGAAGCCGATGGACAGCCGGTCTCGCGCGCCACCGCCTGGTTCGAGGCAAGGCGTTTTGCCGGCATCGATGCGGCCATGGCGGAAACGGGATCGATCACCGCCTCGCTCGAGCGCTTCGGTATCAGCGATTATCTCAGGCAATCGACGGTGCTGTCGGCGCGCCATGCCGACGCCGCCGATCTCGCCGATCTCGACCTCCAGCCCGGCGCCATCGTGCTGGTCACCGTCGCCGTCAACGTCACGCCCGATGGCCAGCCGATCCAGTTCGCCGAGACGCGGTTTCCGGCGGAGCGGGTCGAGCTGAAGCTGTCGGCGCTGTAGGTAGTGCCGGTCTTGTACGAGACCGTGATTTATCTGACTCACGCTGATATCAGTTCGGTCGCGCTACTTATCAGCGGCTTGGCGTTTGAGGACCGCCTTTCCCCACTCCGTCTCGGCTTTCGCCGAGACGGAGTGGGGGGTCGACCTGCGCGGGGCATCGTCAATTCGGGCCGGGTTCACCGCCTGCCATGTTATGCCCCGACCTCGATCACAGCCTTGATCAGGCCGGATTTCTCGTGCGCCCAGCGCGCGAGGTCGCGCGGCGTCTCATCAAGTGTCGTGCGATGGGTGACGAGCTTTGCCAGCGGCACCGCGCCGTTGCGGATCGAGGCGGCGACATGGTCGAAATCGGCTCGCAGCGCGTTGCGGCTGCCGATCAGCGTCATCTCGCGCTTGTGGAATTCGGGATCGGAAAAGACGATGTCGTCCTTGACGACGCTGACCAGGACCAGGGTTCCGCCATGCGCGACATGAGCGAAGGCCGATTGCACGGACCGGGTGTTGCCGGTGGCGTCGAAGACCATGTCGAAGCCCTCGCCGCCGGTCGCGTCCCGCACCAGATCGGCCGCCGCTGCCCGCGAACCGTCGAGGGTCGCGAAGCCGAGTTCGCTCGCGGCGAAGCCCAGACGCTCCGTGCTCATGTCGAGGAGGCTCACGTCCAGCCCGGCGATGCGGGCAAACAGCGCCGTGCCGAGCCCGATCGGGCCAGCGCCGATGACCAGCGTGCGTGCGCCTTGCTCGGCGCGAGAGCGTCGCACCGCGTGCGCGCCGATGGCCAGGAATTCGATCGCGGCGGCGTCCGCCAGCGACAGACCGTTGGCCGGATAGAGATTCTGCGCCGGCACCAGGATTTTCTCGCACATGGCGCCGTCGCGGTGGACGCCGAGCACTTCGATCCTGACGCAGCAGTTCGGCTTGCCGTGCCGGCAGGCGATGCATTTGCCGCAGGCGAGATAGGGGTTGATGATGACGGCTTCGCCAATGGCAAGGTCGACGCCTTGGCCAGCCTCGATCACCGTGCCCGACACCTCGTGGCCCATGATGCGGGGATAGGCGAGGAACGGATGCTTGCCTTCGAAGATGTGATAGTCGGTGCCGCAGATGCCGACATGGCTGACCGCGACCAGCGCCCAGCCGGGCGGCGGGGCGCCCGGCACCTGGCGGTCTTCGATAACAAGGTCGCCGGGCGAACGGCAGACGACGGCTTTCATGCTTCTATCCAGTCGGTTCATGGTGCCACCGGCTGTCGCCGAGGCCGGTAGCCTTTATCGGGTCTATTTGCCGCGGCGGCGCAATCCGTCGAAATAGACGATGACGATGATCAGCGCGCCGGTGATGATGCGTTGCCAGAAGGCGTTGACGTTCAGCAGATTGGCGCCGTTGTTGATGGTGGCGAGGATGAAGGCGCCGAGCAGCGGCCCGTGCACCGAGCCGACCGCGCCGAACAGCGAGGTGCCGCCGATCACCGACGAGGCGATCGCCTGCAATTCCCAGCCTTCCGCCTGTGTTG
Source organism: Mesorhizobium sanjuanii (assembly GCF_002529485.1). Lineage (NCBI taxonomy): Bacteria > Pseudomonadati > Pseudomonadota > Alphaproteobacteria > Hyphomicrobiales > Phyllobacteriaceae > Mesorhizobium > Mesorhizobium sanjuanii. The sequence goes on along the minus strand of NZ_NWQG01000081.1, from coordinate 9,072 downwards.
GATTGCCGATGCCGATGCGCGAGGCGAGCAGCACGCCGACGAAGGCCGCGCACAGGCCAGACAGCGTGTAGGCCATGTAGATGGTGCGCTGGACGTTGACGCCGGACAGACGCGAGGCCTCGGCGTTGGAGCCGACCGAGAACAGATAGCGGCCCCAGCGGCTGTGATGCAGGAAGATGTAGGCCGGGATACCGACCAGGATCACCATCCAGAACAGATTGGGGACGCCGAGGAAGGAATTGCGCGAGAAAAGCTGGAAGGCATCGTTGTTGATCGAGATCGAGTTGCCGTTGGTCATCAACAGACCGATGCCGCGCAGGGATGTCAGCGTCGCCAGGGTGATGATGAAGGGCGGCAGGCCCATCTTGACGATGCCGAAGCCATGGAACATGCCGATGGCGACGCCGACCAGCAAGGTGATCAGGATGGCGATAAAAACCGGTACCCCGGCATTGATCAGCATCGCCACGATGACGGTGGCGAAGCCAACGACGGCGCCGACGGAAAGATCGATGCCGCCGGTGATGATGACGAAGGTCTGGCCGACCGCCAGGATCGCGATCATCGAGCCCTGCCGCAACAGGTTCGAGATGTTGATGGCCGAGGCGAAACTCGGCGTCGCCACCGACAGGATGATCCACAAAAGAACCAGCAGCGCCAGCAGCGTCAGCCCGAACAGGGCGTTGTAGTTGCGCTTCGGCTTTTCGGCGGGAATAGCCTCCGTGCTCATGTCTGTCCTCCCAGCTTTTCTTGTTTCTCGGCGAGGGCCTGTGTGAGAATTTCCTCGTGATCGGCGGTGCGGAACCCATGCGTGGCCACCAGCTTGCCGCGCCGGAACACGTGCAGCGTGTCGGCCAGTTCATAGACCTCCGGTAGGTAGGACGAGATCAGGATGATGCCGGCGCCCTTGGACAGAAGCGCCCCGAACAGGCGATAGATCTCGGCCTTGGTGCCGACGTCGACGCCGACCGTCGGCTCGTCGAAGATGAACAGCTTGGCGCCATGGGCCAGCCATTTGCCGATGACGATCTTCTGCTGGTTGCCGCCGGACAGGCTGGAAGCCAAGGCGTTGCGTGTCGGCGTCTTGATCCTGAGATCGGCGATCTGGCGATCGGCCTCGGTCTTCTCCTGTGCATTCGAGATCAGGAGATTGTTCGAGATGCGCTTGTAGATCGGCAAATTGAGATTGAGGCTGACCGGCAAATTGAGGCAAAGGCCCTGGTCGCGGCGGCTTTCCGGCGCCAGCGCCATGCCAAGCCTGATCGCATCGTGCTCGGAGTTGACCTGGACCGGCTTGCCCTCCCAGAGGATCTGGCCGGCCGACTTGCGGTGGCGGCCGTAGAGCGTGGTGACGAATTCGCTGCGCCCGGCGCCGATCAGACCGTAGAGGCCGACGATCTCGCCGGCGCGGACGGACATCGAGACATTCTCGAAACCCTTGCCCGACAGGTTCCGCGCTTCGACGATCACCGCGCCTGGTGTGAAATGCTCCTTGTGGTAGACTTGCTCGATCGACCGGTTGATCATCATCTTGACCAGCTCGGCATCGTTAGTCTCACTGATGTTCCTGGTGCCGACCAGCGTGCCGTCGCGCAGCACCGAGACGCGGTCGGCAAGCTCGAACACCTCCTCCATGCGATGGCTGATATAGATGATGGTGACGCCTTCGCCCTTCAGTCGGCGGATCAGCGTGAACAGCTGGTCGGCTTCCTTGCGGGTGAGGTAAGCGGTCGGTTCGTCGAAGATGAGGAATTTGGTGCCGCGCACGGTGGCGCGGGCGGCGGCGATCAATTGCTGCTGGCCGATGGTGAGATCGCCAAGCACGACGTGCGCCGGCAGGTCGAAGCCGAGATCGTCGATGATCTTCTGCGCCTGCCTGACCATGGCCCGCTGCTGCAGGATGCCGAAGCGCGAATCCTCCTCGCCGAGGAACATGTTGGCCGCGACGGTGAGGTGGCGGCAAAGCACGACCTCCTGGTGCACGGCATTGATACCAAGCGCCATCGCCTCATGCGGGGTTGCCAGTGCCGCCGGCTGGCCCTCCCACACGACGTCGCCGGACGTGCGCGGCATGACGCCGGTCAGAAGCTTGATCAGCGTCGACTTGCCGGCACCGTTCTCGCCAACGATGGCGTGGATCTCTCCGGCCTTGAAAGCGAGGTCCACCGGCTTCAGCGCGTGCGTGCCGGGATAGCGCTTTTCCAGCCCCTTCAGTTCGAGGATCGTCCTGCCGGGTTCCAGCGTTGGGGCCGGGTGCGGTTCCTGCGCCGTGGACGTCATGACAATCCTCCCAGACCGGCCTCACGATTGGCACGAGTGTTGGTCGTTTCCGGGGCAAAGCCCCGGAAACAGTACGCCTGTGCGATGCTCAGTCGAGCTTCGGGTTGAGCAGCGCGTCGATCTTCGGCTCTTTCATGTTGGCCTTCGTCACCAGATTGGCGCCGGTGTCGACATTGGCTTCGACCTTCTCGCCCTTCGAGGCGGCGAGCGCCGTCTTGATGCCGTCATAGCCCATCCGGTACGGATCCTGCACGACGAGAGCCGAAATGACGCCGTCATTGAGGAACTTGATCAGCTTCTCGTCGCTGTCGAAACCGACGAGCCCGACCTTGCCGGCAAGATTGTTCTCGGCGATCGCCTGACCGACGCCCTGCGCCATGATCAGGTTGGAGGCGAAGATGCCCTTGAGGTTGGGGTTGGCGGTGATCAGGTCGGTCGCGATGTTGAGGCCGGTCGTGGCCTGGCCGTCGGCATATTTGTCGGCGACAAGCTTCAGGCCGGGATATTTGGCGGCGAGCTGTTCCTTGAAGCCCTGGGCGCGCTGTTCGAGCGAGCCGGCGCCCGGAAGCGCGGTGATCAGGGCGACATCGCCCTCGATCTTGCCGCCATTGGCCTCGCCGATCGCTGCCGCCAGGCCGTCAGCGGCAACGCGGCCGCCCTGGATGTTGTCGGTGGTCAGGAACGAGGTGAAGGCCTTGGAGTCGGCGCCGGAGTCGATGCCGATGATCTTGACCTTGGTGGCGGCCTCGTCGATCGGCTTGCCGAGGGCCTTGGCTTCGGTCGGTGCGATGACGACGGCGGCCGGGTTGCCGGCGACGGCGTTTTCGAGGATCGAGATCTGGCCGTTGACGTCGGTCTCGGCCTGGGCGCCAAGTTCGGGCACGTTGACACCGAGGTCCTTGCCGGCCTTGCGGGCACCGGCCAGAACGATCTGCCAGTAGAAAGAGGTGGTGTCCTTGACGATGATCGGAATGGTTACGTCCGCCGCCGAAGCCGGCGCCGAATGCACCACGCTGGCAAGCATCGAGGCGGCTGCAAGCGCCACGAAGGCGCGGCGGTTGAGAATGCTGGTCACGAATTTCATTTAGGATTCCTCCCTAAGTCGCCCTGTGAACGTTACGGAAGCCCCATTCGGATAGGCGTGGCCCAAACAGAACTTTATCAATAAAAAACATTTACCGCATTTTGATATTGCATCGGTTCGGCCGACGCAAGCGATGTTTCGTGACGTTGCCGTATGGCCCGGCAGGAAGATACTTTCCGTCGCCGTTCAACAATTCTCGATCCTCCCGACCGATATGGACTATTAATTCCATCTTTGTGTCAATATGGAATATTCATTCTTCATTGGGGTCGCAGGCGTTCGGCGCTTGTCGACTGTGGTTCAGGGCGGTTCTGGTTCAGAGCGCGTGGCGCCGGATGGGAATCATGCGACATGCATCAGAGGGTCGCTCCGAGATGCCAGGGCACGAATTCATTGTCGCCGTAGCCGAACTGTTCGCTCTTGGTCTTGCGACCCGAAGCGGTCTCGACGATCAGTTCGAAGATCTCGCGTCCCATGCCGGCGATGGTCTTCTCGCCCGAGGCGATGACGCCGCAATTGACATCCATGTCCTCTTCCATCTGGTGGTACATGGTCGAGTTGGTGGCGACCTTGATCGACGGCGTCGGCCGGCAGCCGAAGCAGGAGCCGCGCCCGGTCGTGAAGACGATGACATTGGCGCCGCCCGCCACCTGACCGGTGGCCGAGACCGGGTCGTAGCCGGGCGTATCCATGAACACCAGCCCGTGCCCGCTGACCTTCTCCGCATAGCCGAAAACGCCGTTGAGCGGCGTCTGGCCACCCTTGGCCACCGCGCCCAGCGACTTCTCCAGGATGGTGGTCAGGCCGCCGCGCTTGTTGCCGGGCGAGGGGTTGTTGTCGATCGAGGCGCTATGCTTGGCGACATGGTCTTCCCACCATTTGATATAGCCGTCGAGCTTGGCGGCGATCTCGGGGGTCGCGGCGCGATAGGCGAGCAGGTGCTCGGCGCCGTAGATCTCCGTGGTCTCGGAGAGGATGCCGATGCCGCCGACGTCGGCGAGGATGTCGACGGCGGCGCCCAGCGCCGGATTGGCTGTTATGCCCGACATGCCGTCGGAGCCGCCGCATTGCAGGCCGACGACGATCTCGCTGACCGGGATCGGCTCGCGCTTCAGCTGGCCGACGTCCTCGCAGATCTCGGCCAGCACGCCCATCGCCTTCTCGACCGATTTGCGCGAGCCGCCGGCCTCCTGGATGTTGAAATGACGTTTGCCGGCTGCGACGCCCTTCTGGCCATAGAGGGTGAGCTGGTTGACCTCGCAGCCCAAGCCCACCATCAGCACGCCGCCGAAATTCGGATGCCGGGCATAGCCGGCCAGCGTGCGGTGCAGCACCATCATGCCGTCGCCGGTGGCGCTCATGCCGCAGCCCTGGCCATGGACGATCGGGACGAAGCCGTCGATCCCCGGATATTTCGGCAGCAGCTCGCGGTTGGCCCGATCGGCGATGGAGTGGCAGACGGTGGCCGAGCAGTTGACGCTGGCAAGAATGCCGATGAAGTTGCGGGTGCCGGCGCGGCCGTCGGCGCGGCGGTAGCCCATGAAGGTGCGGGCGCGGTCGGCCTCCGTCGCATGCTCGGCCTCGCTCGGCGGCACCACCGGCAGACGCCCGGACTCGAAAACCAGATTGTGCGAGTGGACATGCTCGCCGGGTGCGATGGCTTCGGTGGCGCGGCCGATCGCCTGGGCGTATTTCACCACCGCCTCGCCGGCCGCGATCGGCTTGATCGCCACTTTGTGGCCGGGCTCGATCAGCGCGGCCGCGACGGCCCCGCCGGGCAATGGCGTGCCGATCTCGATACGGCCATTGGCGACCGCGACATTGTCGGCGGGAGACAGAAGAATGCTGTTTGCGGCGTTCACGGGCGGTTTCCTGGGTATGGTCCTGGGATGGGCGCGGATTGACACGCGCTGCTTAACATATAATGTCTTTTATCGTGAAAAAACATTTTTGCGTCAATCGTTTTTTCATGGATGCGCCGGGCGTCTTGGGTCTTGAAGGACGCTCCCGCATCGGAACCGCGTATCCCTTTTGGAAAGCGATTCCGCTTTTCGGGGGCATACGCTAGGAACATCTGTCATATCGCGCTTCAAGCCAGCCGCTGCAAGCGTCGGCGCGCAACGGGGCAGGGGATGTCGAAGAGCAACAACGTCTATAAGGACGCCTACAATCGCGGTCTCAGGCTGCTCGACGAAACGAAAAGCCTGCCGTCGGAACCGGAGCTCGGCACGCTGCTCGGCGTCAGCCGCACGACGATCCGCACCATCCTTGCGAGGATGGAAGAGACGGGACTGATCGCCTGGAACAAACGCAGCAAGACGGTGTTGCGCGCGCCGCGGCCGGACGATTTTTTTCCAGAGGAAGAGACCGACACGCTGTCGCAGATCATCGAGCGCTCCTTCATGCGGCGGCTGCTCGCGGGTGGCGCCGAGGCCGGCATGCAGATCAACGAGCTTGAGCTGGCGCGCGAGATCGGCGTCGGCACGACCAGCGTGCGCGAATTCCTGATCCGCTTTTCCCGCTTCGGGCTGATCGAGAAGCGCCGCAACAGCCACTGGGTGCTGAAGGGTTTCACCCGCGCCTTCGCGCTGGAATTGACCGAAATCCGCGAGATGTTCGAACTGCGCTCGGCCGCCGCCTTTGCCGCGCTGCCGCAGGACAGTCCGGTGTGGGCCGATCTCGACCTGCTGGAGGAAGAGCATCGACTGCTGGCGCGCGAGATCGCCACGCGCTTCAACGAGTTTTCGGAACTCGACGAGCGGTTCCACCGGCTGATCCACCGCGCCTCGCACAACCGCTTCATCGTCGATTTCTATGACGTGATCGCCATGATCTTCCACTACCACTACCAGTGGAACAAGGCGCAGGAGCGCGAGCGCAACGAAGTGGCGGTCGCCGAACACCTGGCCTACATAGCCGCGCTCAAGTCGCGCGATCTCGGCAAGGTCGACGCGGCCTGCCGCAAGCACCTGAAATCGGCGCGCCACACGCTTTTGACCTCCATCCCCGATCGTGCCGCGTTGCCGCAGCAGTGATTTCACGATTTTCGGCGTGCCTGCCCCATGCTAGGTAGCTGACGTTGCTGCGTGAAGAGGCAGGGCTTTGAACATCCGGCGGAGACGATGGAGCATGCCGGCCGCGCTGGTCGCGGCCTATCTGCTCGTGCTCCAGTCGGCGCTTGGAGCGTTCGCCTTCGGCCTGAGCCCGGATGCAGCGCCGCTCGATGCCTTCGGCAATGTGATCTGCACCCATGACGGCGCGGCCGAGCTGCCCGGCGGCGATCCGCACCGGCAACACATGCCGGCATGCTGCACGTTCGGCTGCGGCATGTTTTCACCGGTCCATGCGCCGCCGCCCGATGCCGTCGCTCTGGCCCGCAGCCTCGTTTTCAAAGCAGTCGCTTTCGTGCCGCCGGCGTTCAGGCATATCGACTTCGCCCGCGCCCGCTCTCCATCGAATCCGCGCGCGCCGCCTGTCGTGTGAGCCAGCATGGCTCGCGGAACCTTTCGCGGGCGCACTCGTCCAACGCTGAAATCATTCGCGACCGGCCAACGGCGCGACACCATATCCATGGAGCCATCATGTCCTGCTTCTTCCGCGCCGCCGCGCATGCGCGCGCATCCGGCCACAGAACCTCCCTCCTGCGCCGTGCCGAGCAACACCTCGGCATCACTGTCGTCACGCTTGCCCTTTTGGTCGCTGGCGCCCAGTCGTCCTTCGCGCATGAGTTCAAGCTCGGCGATCTCGAGATCGAACATCCCTGGTCGCGGGCGACGCCTGCCGGCGCCAAGGTCGCAGGCGGCTATTTCACCATCACCAACACCGGCAGCTCGGCGGATCGGCTGCTGTCGATCTCTTCCGATCTGTCGGACAAGACTGAATTGCACGAAATGGGCGTCAAGGATGGCGTCATGACCATGCGGCCGGTCAGCGGTGGCCTCGAAATCCCGGCCGGCGGCAAGGTCGCGCTCAAGCCCGGCGGCTACCATCTGATGTTCATCGGCCTGAAGCAGCAGCCCAAGCAAGGCGAAGAGTTTTCCGCCACGCTGACCTTCGAGAAGGCCGGCACGGTCACCGTCGAATTCGCGGTCGAAGGCATGGGCGAAATGGGCGGCATGGATGACCATGCCAATTGAGCCGACCGCAAAATTGAAGATCAGGGGGACCATCATGAACAAATATCTTCTGTCGGCCTGCGCGCTGGCTCTCGGGACGGGCACGGCTTTCGCCCATATCACGCTCGAAACCCAGGAAGCGGCTGTCGGTTCGACCTACAAGGCGGTGCTGCGCGTGCCGCATGGCTGCGAGGGCAAGGCGACGACCGCAGTGCGCGTGCAGATTCCGGAAGGGCTGATCTCGGTGAAACCGATGCCGAAGCCCGGCTGGACGCTGCAGGTCAAGAAGGGCAAATACGAGAAGTCCTATCAGCTCTATGGCGAGGCGGTGACATCCGGCGTCAAGGAAATCGACTGGAGCGGCGGCAGCCTGCCGGACGAATTCTACGACGAGTTCGTCTTCCGCGGCACGCTGGCGGCGGACCTGCCGGCTGGGCAAACGCTCTACTTCCCGGTGGTGCAGGAATGCGACGGCACCGCCGATCGCTGGATCGAGATACCGGCGGCCGGGCAGGACGAGGATGCGCTGGAATATCCGGCGCCTGGCATCAAGCTTTTGCCCAAGAAGTAGTCTCTCTGGCGGTGCGCTCGGTTCGATAGAGCGCGCCGTCGTTTGCGTGGCAGTAACATGAGCGTGGCATCCTTTCGGTGGACGATCTGCAGGTTCGGCAACCGCGCCGGTCGGCTTGCCATTGGCCTGCTGGCCGCGGTCATGCTGCTCGCCGTCATTGCCGCGCCAAATCAGGCCTTTGGCCATGCGGCGCTGGTCACGACCGATCCGGCCGACGGCGCGGTGCTGGGACAAAGCCCGACACAGTTTTCGCTGACTTTCAGCGAGCCGGTCTCCCCGCTGGTGCTCACTTTGGTGCGGCCCGACGGGACGCCGCTTGCGCTGACCGCGTTCCGCCTCAGCGACCAGACCGTCGAGATCGACAACCCGCAGGCGCTTGGGGCCGGCACCCATGTGCTGAGTTGGCGGGTGATTTCCGCCGACGGCCATCCGGTCGGGGGTTCGGTGTTGTTTTCCATCGGTGTCCCGAGTGCGGCGCCCATCGTCTCCGAGGCCGTCGACTGGGGGCTGCGGTCGGCGATCTGGACCGGCAAGGTCTTGCTCTATATCGGCTTGTTTCTCGGCGTCGGCGGGGCCTTCGCCATTGCCTGGCTGGCAAAGGGTGGGCGTTCGGGCCAGCGCTTCGCAATCGCCGCGATCCTGTGCGGGCTGGTGGCGGCGCCTCTGTCGCTCGGCTTCCAGGGGCTCGACGCGCTCGGCGCGCCGCTTGCGGATCTGGCACAGCCGGCTGTCTGGCAGACCGGACTTGGCACCAGCTTTGGCTGGACGGTGCTGATCTCGCTGATGGCGCTCGGGCTTGGGCTTTCCTCGCTGGTCGGGCCGCGTGCCGACGCAAGACTGTTCGCCCTTGCCGGTCTGGTGTGTGTCGGCGCCGCGCTTGCCGCCAGCGGGCATGCCAGCGCCGCCGAGCCGAAATGGCTGACGCGGCCGATGGTGTTTCTGCACGGCGTCGGCATTGCCTTCTGGGCCGGAGCGCTGGCGCCGCTCGGCCTTGCGGTCTGGCGGCAGCCGGCCGAGGCGGG
>NZ_NWQG01000080.1:0-28565 GCF_002529485.1 Mesorhizobium sanjuanii | reverse complement strand
CCTGCCGGTTCTCGCAAGCGATCCTGCCCGTCGTTGCGGTGCTCGTCGCCACCGGCATCGTGCTGGCCGTCATCCAGGTGCAGATGCCCGCAGCGTTGCTCGGGACAGCCTATGGCCGGCTGCTGCTGGTCAAGCTGGCGCTGCTGTTCTTTCTGTTCACTCTCGCTGCGACCAACCGCTGGAAGCTCACTGCTCCGGCTGAAGCGGGAGAGACCGAAGTCCAGAGGCGGCTGGTCCGCTCGATCGGCGTCGAGATGCTGATCGTGCTGGCGATCTTCGGCGTGGCCGCCGGCTGGCGCTTCACGCCGCCGCCGCGCGCGCTGGCGATTGCCGCCGCACAGCCGGCATCGATCCATATCCATACGCTGAAAGCGATGGCCGACCTCAGCATCACGCCCGGCCATGCCGGGCCCGTTGCCGCCTCGATCGTCGTCATGACCGGCGATTTCGGCCCGCTCGACGCAAAGGAGGTGACCTTAGTGCTGTCGAAGCCCGATTCCGGCATCGAACCGATCAAGCGTCCGGCGACCAAGCCCGGCGATGGCACATGGCGCGTCGACGATCTTGTCATCCCGGTTGCCGGCCGATGGACGGCGCGGCTCGATATCCTCGTTTCGGATTTCGAGATGGTCAAGATCGAGGCGCCGATCGATATCCGCGCTGAGTGATATTCAGGTGATGCCGGCCTGCGAACGGCGGCTTCCTGCGCTTCCGGTGCTCACGTACTTCAAGTACGCTCCGCTCCGGTTCTCGGAAGCCACCGCTCTCGGCACGGCCTGACCTGAATCTCACTCAGCGTGACCCGACACAATTCGGCGAGGCGGTTGACGCGGCCGCGAAGGCCCGTCATTCATCAGGGAACAACGGGCAGCGCCGCAAATCGCCACCTCGACAAAAGATCCGCAAGCAGGGAAGAAACGATGGAAAAAGCCGAAATCGGCCTGATCGGCCTTGGCACGATGGGTTCCAACCTGGCGCTCAATATCGCCGAGCACGGGCACCGCATCGCCGTCTTCAACCGCACCAGGGCGCGCACCGACGCCTTTGTCGAAAACGCCGGCGCGCTGAAGGACATGGTGGTGCCTTGCTACAGCCTCGAGGAACTCGCCGCCGCGATCCGGCCGCCGCGCCCGATCATCATCATGGTGCTGGCCGGCAAGCCGGTCGACGAACAGATCGCGTCCCTGCGCGGCGTGCTGTCGGCCAACGACATCGTCATCGATGCCGGGAACGCCAATTTCCGCGATACGATGCGGCGTTTCTCCGAACTTTCCGGCTCGGGCCTGACCTTCATCGGCATGGGTGTGTCGGGCGGCGAGGAAGGCGCTCGCCACGGTCCCTCGATCATGGTCGGTGGCACCGAGGAATCGTGGAAACGCGTCGAAAAAGTGCTGACCGCGATTTCGGCCAAGTTCAGGGACGAACCCTGCGCGGCATGGCTCGGCACCGACGGCGCCGGCCATTTCGTCAAGACAATCCATAATGGCATCGAATATGCCGACATGCAGATGATCGCCGAGATCTACGGTATCCTGCGCGACGGCCTGGGCATGGGGCCGAAGGAGATCGGAAATGTGTTTGCCGGCTGGAACAAGGGCCGGCTCAACTCCTACCTGATCGAGATCACCGCCAAGGTGCTGGCCGCCGACGATCCGAAGACCGGCAAGCCGGTGGTCGACATCATCCTCGATCGTGCCGGCCAGAAAGGCACCGGCAAATGGTCGGTGATCGAGGCGCAGCAGCTCGGCATCCCCGCCACCGCGATCGAAGCGGCGGTTGCCGCGCGCGTGCTGTCGTCGATCAAGGACGAAAGGCTGGCCGCCGAAAAGGCCTATGGCAACGGCGGCGTGACCAGGATTTCCGGCGACAGGGACGCGCTTCTCGGGGATCTCGAACTGGCGCTGTTCGCCGGCAAGATCGCCGCCTACGCGCAGGGCTTCGCTGTGATGAGCGGCGCCTCGAAGGAATTCAACTGGAACCTGCCGATGCCGACCATCGCCAAGATCTGGCGGGCCGGCTGCATCATCCGCTCGCAGATGCTCGACACAATGGCGGAAGCCTTCGGCGCCGGTGGCGCTTCGACCAATTTGTTGATGGCGCCGGCCTTCATCACGATGATGCAGGACGCGCATCCGTCGCTCCGGCGCATCGTGGCGCGAGCATCGGAGGCTGGCGCGCCCGTGCCGGCGCTGTCGTCGGCACTTGCCTATTTCGACAGCTATCGCCAGGGCCGCGGCACCTCGAACCTGATCCAGGCGCAGCGCGATTTCTTCGGCGCGCACGGCTTCGAGCGCATCGACGGGCCGGGCGCCTTCCATGGCCCGTGGGGCAGTGGTGCGGCAGGTTAGCGCCGCGACTTGGACCTAAGCTGGTTCCGCAAAAGTGTCCCACGGTTTTGCGGCGAGAACCCGCGACAGATCAAAGACTCTAAGCAGGCATTCGTGGGCCAGCCCAGGAATGCCTGCTTAGGGTCCAATTTTGCGGTTGCCAGAAAGCCGACATCTCCAGCGACCAACCGGGTGTCGGGTCGCGCCAGGAACCTGCTATGCCGGTAGCGACGATTGGCGGTCTTATCGGTATCGGCGGAGCCGCGAATCTGTGGTAAGCCGCCGCTCAATCAACCAAAGGACGACATTTGTGAGCGAACCGACCGTGGCCCAGGCGACCGAAAGTATCTATGCCTCGCTGCGGGCGGACAATGCCGACATCGACGCACATATCGCGACGCTTAAAGCGGCGCTGACACGAGAAGGTATAAAGCAGGCGGTGTTCGATCCGACCAGGTTGGCGCAGAACAACCGCTCGGGGCGCAAGTTGATGCAGGCCTATTTTCGGCAGCGCGGCGTGAGCGTGAGGTTTTCGGACCAGTAGAGTCTGGTGACCTCAAGCGCGCCGTTGGGAATTTTCGGGGCCGGTCCGGCGGTTCGCCATCTGGACGTCGGGACTGGGCCTTATGCCGGTCGTCGCCAAGGTCATCGCCCCTTCTCAGGAGCAGACATCTTCGCGGCTATGCTGAAGCTCGCTCGGCGCCGAGAACCCGCAGCAGAATGTCATGGACTCGATGGTCCGCCCTCTCATCTTCCCGTCCGCCCACCGCGCATATGCACGACGTCGAAACCCCGGGAAGGATTGCGCTGGAGCGGCGCTGATCAGGCTGGTTGCGCCTCTTCGGTGTGGCGTGCGTTCCAATGGCGCAGCAGGACCGGGACGAAAAGCGCCAGGCCGAGTAGTGAGGAATAGAGTTCGGGTGCCACCAGAAGCAGGGCGGCGAACACCAGCAGCACGTTCTCCCACGGGCGTGTGCGCACCAGAAGGTAGCGCGACAGCGCGGCGCCCAGGCAGGTGATGCCCAGCACGCAGCCGAAAAAGGCGAGGAAGAAGTTCGGCCAGGTGAAATCCTTCGTCACCAGCAGCAGGGATGGCGAGAAGACGAACACGAAAGGAACCAGTGCCTTGCCCATCCCCAGCCGGAAGGCGGTGTTGCCGGTCTTGAACGGGTCCGCCCCCGCCATGCCAGCGGCGGCGTACGCCGCCAGCGCCACCGGTGGCGTGATGTCCGCCAGCAGTCCGTAATAGAACACGAAGAAGTGGGCGACGATCGGCTCGGTGCCGAGCATGACAAGCGCCGGCGCTGCGATCGTCACCATGATGATGTAGTTCGCGGTCGTCGGGATGCCGCAGCCCATCAGGATGCAGACGACGCCGGTCATGATCAAGGTGAACAGCAGGGTCAGGCCCTGGGCCGAGAAGATCGCCTCGGGGATGAAGGTGCCGAACAGAAGGGAAAGGTGTCCAGCCGTCGATGTGACGATGTAGGACAGCTTGAAGCCCACTCCGGTCAGGGTGACGACGCCCACGACGATGCCGACGGTTGCGGCGGCGGCTCCGACGGCGAGCGCATATTTGGCGCCGTCGCGCAGGCACATCACAATGTCGGCGACCGACATGCGCCGGCGCGGATTGAGCAGGCCGACGAGAATACACAAGGTGATGCCCCAGAAGGCGGCCATGTAGGGCGTGTAGCCCGAGAGCAGCACGCCGATGAGGACGATGAGCGGGATGATCGTCGGCCAGTCCCGCTTCAGCGCCTCGACGACGTCGGGCATCTCGTCCGGCCTGAGCCCCCTGAGGCCGGTTCGCTTGGCCTCGAAATGTACCTGCATGAACACGCCGAAGAAGTGCATGAAGGCGGGCACGATGGCGGCCAGGATGATGGTCGTGTAGGGCAGTTCGAGAAATTCGATCATCAGGAAGGCCGCCGCGCCCATGATCGGCGGTGTCACCTGACCGCCGGTCGAGGACGCCGCTTCCACCGCTGCGGCGAAATGTTTCTTGTAGCCGAGCTTGATCATCGCCGGGATGGTCAGCGAGCCGACGGTGACGGTGTTGGCGACCGACGAGCCGGAGATCATGCCGAACAGCGCCGAGCCGAAGATCGACACCTTGGCGGGACCGCCGGCGTAGCGGCCGGCGACCCACGCCGCGCAGTCGAGGAAGAGCTGGCCGAGGCCAATGCGGGTGGCGAAGACGCCGAACAGCACGAAGTGGAAGACGTAGGTGGCGACGACGCCGAGCGCGATGCCGTAGATGCCCTGCGTCGTCAGATAAAGGTGATCGACAAGCTGGGAGACGGACGCGCCGGGGTGCACTAGAATGCTCGGCATGTACCGCCCCAACAGCGCGTAGGCCATGAAGACGACGGCGATGATGGGCAGCGGGATGCCGACGGAGCGGCGCGTTGCCTCCAGCAGAAGCAGGATGAGGATAAGGCCGAACACCACGTCGAGCGCCGTGGGATTGCCGACGCGGAAGGCAAGGTCGTCGAGCGGGATCATAGGCACGTGCATGACGACGACGACCGCTGCGATCGCCAGCAGCCAGTCGAAAAGGGGTATGCCGAGCGGCCGCAGCAGGCTGGACTGCGCGGGCTGGTCGTAGCTTTTCTTCACCAGCGGGAAGACGAGGAAGATCAGCGCCAGCACCATCGACAGGTGGATGCCCCGGTGCAGCATTTCCTGCAGCAGGCCGAAGCCGGCGGTGTAGTAGTGAAACAGTGACAGCGCCACCAGGAGGAAGCCGACCAGCCAGCCCGCGACACGGGTCAGTGGCCGGAAGCGGATTTCGGAGTCGAATTTCTCCTCCAGTTCGCGAGCCTTCTCCTCGTCGAACTCCATTGCGGAAAGCTTGATCTTGTCGTCGTCGCTCATGGCCGGTTCCGTGTCCTGAATCTCCAGACAAAAGAGGCGGAAAGCATGCCTTCCGCCTCGTTGTTGTCAGCCGGTCCAAGTGGCTCCTATTTCAGGGCGCCGACTTCCTTGTAGAATTTCTCCGCGCCGGCATGAAACGGAATGCCGGCGCTGGTGACCGCGTTCTGGAGCGTGATCAGCTTGCCCTTGGCGTGGCCTGCCTGCAGGGCCTTCTGGGTCTCGTCGCTGTAAAGCGATTTGACGATCTTGTAGACGAGGTCGTCGGTCTGCTTGGCGCTGGTCACCCATTGCGCGGCGACGGAAATGGTCTTGGTTTCGCCGACATTTTTGTAGGTGCCTTCCGGCACGGTGTCGGTGGAGAAGAACTTCTGCTCGGACAGCAGCTTGTCGGCTTCGGGGCCGGTGATCGGCACCAGCGTGATGTTGTTGGTGGTGGCAAGCTCAACGATGGCGCCGGTCGGATAGCCGCCGACGAAGAAATAGGCGTCCATGGCGCCATCCTGTAGCCGCTCTCCGGCCGGGCCAGGCTTGAGATATTCGGGCTGCACGTCCTTCTCGCTCAGACCGTAAGCGCCAAGCACAAGTCGCGCATCGACGATGGTGCCGGAGCCCGGCTCGTCAAGGGAGACGCGCTTGCCCTTGAGATCCGCCACCGACTTGATGCCGGCGTCGGCACGCGCGACCAAATGGATCGTCTCGGGATAGAGCGTCGCGATGAGGCGCAGGTCGTCAACCTTGGGCTTGCCCTCATAGAGGCCGGTGCCCGAATGCGCCCAGTAGGCGACGTCGGATTGCGTGAAGCCCGATTCGGACGCGCCCGACTGGATGGCGCTGATGTTGGCTACCGAACCGTTGGAGGACGTGGCGGTGGCGACCAGGCCTTCGACGCCGGCCGGCCCCGTTGCCGAGATGGCGTTGGCGATCAGGCCGCCCACCGGATAGTAGGTGCCGGACGTTCCGCCCGTGCCGATGCGGAAAAATGCCTGCTGCGCGCGTGCCGGCGAAAATCCGGCGGCAGCCAGCGCCAGAGCGCTCGCGCCTATGGAAAAGGTGCGGCGGTTGATCGAAATAGTCATGCTACCTCCAGTCTAAAGACCGGCAGGATGTTGCAGCAGCCCAGGTGTTGTCAACCTGCGCGCGCCTTTTTGAGAGCGGATCGGTCCTCGCGGGCTGGGGCTATCGGCTGTTGCTGGCCGGGGCGCATCCTAAATAAGTGCAAATTCTGAACAAGCACCAAAATTCGATCTGAGACTTCATCATTGGTTGAACGGCAGTAATCCGCATCCTTTCGCCAGAATCTTCCTGTCTGAATTCGACCCCAAGGCTGCCAGTTAGCAGCGCGCATTTTGTAGCCAAGTGGAACTACTTGGCTGCAAAATGCGGTTAAGACAAATAGATTGAACGGGATGCCCGGTTCAATTTGAACGTATCCGGCTCTAGTCGGGGCGGTGATAGGCCACAACCTCGCCAGGCAGGCTCAGCGACTGCAGAGAGCCAGGCTCCGCGCCGCCGATCCAGCCCAGCACGGAACGGGCGAGTTCGGAGCCGGCCAGCCGGAAGTTCTCGTTGACGACCAGCAATTCGCGCCGGAACAGATGCAACAGTTCCGAGGACTGTTTGGACACCACGTCGACATCGCGGCCGAGCTTGAGGCCGGCGTCCTCGATGCCGGCGACGATGGCGAGAGTGGCTGCGGCGGCGCTGCTGACGAAGCCGTCCGGCCGGTCCTGGCGGCGCATCACTTGCGCCGTCCGCATCCTGATCTGCTCGATCGAGTGGTCGATCGAAACGGTATTGAACGGCACCTCGCTGGCGCCGACCTCGCTCAGCGCATCGGTGAAGCCGTTCACCGTGTGGCCGTGATAGGTCAGGCCGACAGGCGGCGCCAGCAGAGCCAGCCTGCGGCGGCCGATGCCCGCCAGATGGCGCACCGCCTCGGCCGCGAACGCGTAATTGTCGAAATCATGATAGGGGTGGACCAGCCCCATGTCGGTGCGGCCATGCGTGGCAAAGGGGATGCCGCGCTCCAGCATGTAGCGGGCTCGTGAGTCGTTCGGCTGGGCGCGCGAAATGATGACGCCGTCGGCGGAACCTGTTTCCACGAGATAGCGTATCGGGTCGAGCGGATCCTGCGAGCGCGAGTAGGGCGTGACGATCAGGTGATAGGGGGTGTCGGCGATGACTTCCGAGACGCCGTAGATGATATCGGAGACGAAGCTCATGATCTCGCGCTCGGTGTTGAGCACGAGGCTGATGACGTTGGTCTTGCCGGTCCTCAGGCGCACGCCGGCGCGGTTCGGCCGGTAGCCGATCTGCCTGGCGACGAGCTGGACGCGCCGCCTGGTCTCGGCGCCGATCTCGGGCGCGTCCTTCAGCGCGCGCGAGACGGTGGTGACCCCCAGCCCGGTCATGAAGGCGAGCGTCTTCAGCGTCGGCCGGCCCGGCGCCGACGTCTCGTCGTCCTTCTCAGTTTGATGTCTGTCCATTCGTCCCGCCCGTCAGGCGCATAGCAGTTGCCGGGCAGGCCGGCAATCGGCGGACCGCGGCTATCGCGGTTCTCCTCCGATCTGGATTGCAATATACTGAAACGTTACAGCTTGTCACGACCACGCGAGGAACGACCCTGACAGGTATCATATGGCCTTGGGTGCCCCTGGGATGGAAAATGGTTAGAAATCAGCGCTCAAGGCGCATCAGCCAAGTTTTTTGGCGGCTTTCATCATTTTGCGGTGCAGTTCCGTGTGCTGCGGCGCACAAAAACGCTAATCGGCGGTGCGATTTTGTTCGGGCTCCGAAAAAAAATTGACCGCCCCTTTGCCCGAAGGGTTGCGCGCATCGCGCAATTGCCGTATCGAAAATCTGTAACGTTTCAGATTCTGGGAGGAAACCGAAATGCGATACAAGTTCCTGACCGCTGCGTTTGCGGCGACGGTCGCGCTGAACTTCGCCGGCCCGGCGAGCGCAACCGATCTCGAAGTCACCCATTGGTGGACTTCGGGCGGCGAGGCGGCGGCGGTTGCCGAACTGGCCAAGGCTTTCGATGCCACCGGCAATCACTGGGTGGATGGCGCCATCGCCGGGTCCGGCGGCACGGCGCGGCCGATCATGATCAGCCGCATCACCGGCGGCGATCCGATGGGCGCGACCCAGTTCAACCACGGCCGCCAGGCCGAAGAACTGGTGCAGGCCGGGCTGATGCGCGATCTCACCGATATCGCCACCAAGGGCAAATGGACGGAAGTCGTTCGGCCGAAGAGCCTGCTCGACAGTTGCACCATCGACGGCAAGATCTACTGCGTGCCGGTCAACATCCATTCCTGGCAGTGGCTGTGGCTGTCGAACGCGGCCTTCGAAAAAGCCGGCGTGCCGGTGCCGAAGAACTGGAACGAATATGTCGCGGCCGCGCCTGCGCTGGAGAAGGCGGGCATTATCCCGCTCGCCGTCGGCGGGCAGCCCTGGCAGTCTTCCGGCGCCTTCGACGTGCTGCTGGCGGCGGTGGGCGGCACCGACACCTTCCTCAAGGTTTACAAGGACAAGGATGCGACATTCGCCGCCGGGCCTGAAGTCGCCAAGGTCTTCAAGGCCGCCGACGATGCCCGCAAGATGGCGAAGAACACCAATGTGCAGGACTGGAACCAGGCGACCAACCTCGTGATCACCGGCAAGGCCGGCGGCCAGATCATGGGCGACTGGGCGCAGGGCGAGTTCCAGGTTGCCGGCCAGACCGCCGGCAAGGACTACACCTGTCTTCCGGGTCTCGGCCTGAATGAAGTGATCGCCACGGGCGGCGACGCCTTTTACTTCCCGCTGCTGAAGGATGCCGACAAGGCCAAGGCGCAGGAAGCACTGGCCGAAACCCTGCTCGATCCCAAGACCCAGGTCGCCTTCAACCTCAAGAAGGGTTCGCTGCCGGTGCGCGGCGATGTCGACCTGCAAGCGGCGAATGACTGCATGAAGAAGGGCCTGGACATCCTGGCCAAGGGCAGCGTCATGCCCTGGACGGACCAGCTGCTCTCGCAGGATACACAGAAGCAGAAGGAGGATCTTTTCTCCGAATTCTTCGCCAAGCCCGACATGACGGTGGAGGAGGCGCAGAAGCGCTTCGCCGACATCGTCGGTTCGGCCGACTGACCATTCGACCAACCGCCTCGCTCCGCGCGAGCGTGGCTGGAAGCTCAGGGTCAGGACCTCGGTCCTGATCCTCCCGCCCTTACCCGATCCAGCCCGGCTGTCGAGATGAGCAAGAGCGAACGCCCCAACCAGCTTTTCCGCAATCTCAATGCGAAGGTCGCATCGATCCCGATGATCCTCACCGCGCTGGTGGTGTTCGTCGGCGGCACCGCCTGGACGGTGCTTTATTCCTTCACCAACTCGAAGCTGCTGCCGCGGCTGAGCTTCGTCGGGCTCGACCAATATTACCGGCTGTGGTCGACGCCGCGCTGGCTGGTCTCGATCGAGAACCTCTTGATCTACGGCGTGCTGTCGCTGGTGTTCTCGCTGGTCATCGGTTTCGTCCTCGCCGCTTTGCTCGATCAGAAGATCCGTTTCGAGGACACGTTCCGCACCATCTTCCTCTATCCCTTCGCGCTCTCCTTCATCGTCACCGGCCTCGTCTGGCAGTGGCTGCTCAACCCGGATTTCGGTATCCAGCATGTTGTGCGGGAACTGGGCTGGGAAAGCTTCAGCTTCAATCCGCTCTATGATTCCAGCATCGTCATCTACGGCATATCGATCGCGGCACTCTGGCAAGGGACCGGGCTCATCATGTGCCTGATGCTGGCGGGCCTGCGCGGCATCGACGAGGACATCTGGAAGGCCGCGCGGGTGGATGGGATACCGATGTGGAAGACCTATCTGTTCATCATCATCCCGATGATGCGGCCGGTCTTCATCACCACGCTCGTCATCATCGCCTCCGGCATCGTCAAGGTCTATGACCTCGTCGTCGCCCAGACCAGCGGTGGCCCCGGCATCGCTTCCGAAGTGCCGGCAAAGTATGTCTACGACTACATGTTCTTCGCCCAGAACCTCGGCCAGGGCTTCGCCGCCTCGACGATGATGCTGCTGTCGGTGATGATCGTCATCGTGCCGTGGGCCTATCTCGAATTCGGAGGCAGGAAGCGTGTCTGATCAGGCTGTCCCGTTGCCCCCTGCCGCCATCGGGCGCGAAGCCTTGGGGCCGAGTGGGCCGAAGCCGCGGCATACATTCTCGCGCCGTAATATCTTCCTTTATGGCACGCTCATTGTCGTGGCGCTCTACTATCTGCTGCCGCTCTATGTGATGGTCGTCACGTCGCTCAAGGGCATGCCAGAGATCCGCCTCGGCAACATCTTCTCGCCGCCGCTCGAGATCACTTTCGAACCGTGGGTGAAGGCATGGTCGCAGGCCTGCACGGGGCTCAACTGCGACGGGCTCTCGCGCGGCTTCTGGAACTCCGTGCGGATCACAGTGCCGTCGGTGATCCTGTCCATCGCGATCGCCTCGGTGAATGGATACGCGTTGGCCAATTGGCGCTTCAAGGGCGCCGATACGTTCTTCATCATCCTGATCGTCGGCGCCTTCATCCCCTATCAGGTGATGATCTATCCGATCGTCATCATCCTGCGCGAGATCGGCCTCTATGGTAGCCTGAGCGGCCTGGTGATCGTCCATTCCATTTTCGGCATGCCGATCCTGACGCTCCTGTTCCGCAACTATTTCTCCTCCATGCCGGAGGAGCTGTTCCGGGCCGCGCGCGTCGACGGCGCCGGTTTCTGGGGCATCTATCTCAGGATCATGCTGCCGATGTCGCTGCCGATCTTCGTCGTCGCCGTCATCCTGCAGGTGACCGGCATCTGGAACGATTTCCTGTTCGGCGTCGTCTACACCCGCCCCGACACCTATCCGATGACGGTGCAGCTCAACAATATCGTCAACTCGGTGCAGGGCGTGAAGGAATACAACGTCAACATGGCTGCCACCATCCTGACAGGCCTTGTGCCGCTCATCGTCTACTTTCTCTCCGGCAAGCTCTTCGTGCGCGGCATCGCCGCCGGCGCGGTGAAAGGGTGATAATGACAGCAATCGCCAACCCCAGCGTGTCGATCCAGGACCTGTCGCTGAATTTCGGCGCGATCTCGGTGCTGCAGACGCTCAACCTCGACGTCGCCGAGGGTGAGTTCATCGTGCTGCTCGGGCCGTCGGGCTGCGGCAAGTCGACCTTGCTCAACTGCATTGCCGGCCTGCTCGACATCTCGGACGGCCGCATCTTCATCAAGGGCAAGA
Organism: Mesorhizobium sanjuanii; assembly: GCF_002529485.1. Classification (NCBI taxonomy): domain Bacteria; kingdom Pseudomonadati; phylum Pseudomonadota; class Alphaproteobacteria; order Hyphomicrobiales; family Phyllobacteriaceae; genus Mesorhizobium; species Mesorhizobium sanjuanii. The sequence continues at coordinate 17,093 of NZ_NWQG01000080.1, read as the reverse complement.
ACGTCACCTGGGAAGAGCCCAAGGACCGCGGCATCGGCATGGTGTTCCAGTCCTACGCGCTCTATCCGCAAATGACGGTGGAGAGGAACCTCTCCTTCGGCCTGCGCGTCGCCGGCCTGGCCAGGGACGAGATCGCCAAGCGCATCGCGCGCGCCGCGGAAATCCTGCAGATCGAGCCGCTGCTGCAGCGCAAGCCGGCTGCCCTGTCCGGTGGCCAGCGCCAACGCGTCGCGATCGGGCGGGCGCTGGTGCGCGACGTCGATGTCTTCCTGTTCGACGAGCCGCTCTCCAATCTCGACGCCAAGCTGCGCTCCGAACTGCGCGTCGAGATCAAGCTTTTGCACCGCAAGCTTGAAAACACGATGATCTACGTCACCCACGACCAGATCGAGGCGATGACGCTGGCCGATCGCATCGCGGTGATGAAGGGCGGCGTCATCCAGCAGCTCGACGCGCCGCAGACGATCTACAACCGGCCGGTCAACCGGTTTGTCGCCGGCTTCCTCGGCTCGCCGGCGATGAATTTTCTCGAAGGCAGGCTGGAGAAGGACGGCAGCAACTGGCACTTTGCTGTCGAGGATATACGTATCCCGCTCGCGACCTACACCTTCGAGAAGGAACCGACGCCGGGGCCGGCGGTGTTCGGCATCCGCCCCGAGCATGTTGCCTTCAACAGTGGGGCGGGCTGGCCGTTTACGGCTACGACAAGTGTCGAGGTCGTCGAGCCGATGGGCTCCGACACGCTGGTGTGGCTGAAGCTCGGCGGGCAGAATTTCACCGTCAGGGTGACGTCGGAACGCACACCAAACAATGCGGACACGGTGAGCATCGGTTTCGACCCGATGCGCGCCTCGCTGTTCGATGCCAAAACCGGCAACCGCCTTTAAACTCCAATCCACCTATTCCCCAAGAGATCCATCCCCCCAAGAAACGGACAGAGACGATGAACTGGTCATTCCAACTTTACAGCGCCCGCAATTTCCTGCCCTGGGAGAGCGTGCTGAAGACGCTCGGCGAGCTCGGCTACGCGCAGGTCGAAGGGTTCGGCGGCGTCTATGACGATCCCAAATCCTTCCGCGCGGAACTCGACAAGAACGGGCTTGCCATGCCGACCGGGCATTTCTCGATCGATGCGCTGGAGCAGGATTTCGACGGGGTGCGCAAAATTGCCGATGCGCTCGGCATCACACTGCTGATCTGCCCCCATCTGGCCGCCGACGCCAGGCCGGCGGACACGGCCGGCTGGCGCGGCTTCGGCGAGCGCCTGGCCAAGGTCGGCGAGGCCGCCAAGAAAGCCGGCTACGGCTTTGCCTGGCACAACCATGATTTTGAATTCAAGACGCTTGCCGACGGCTCGGTGCCGCAGGACCACATACTGTCATCCGCGCCCGACATCGGCTGGGAAATAGACGTCGCATGGGTGGTGCGCGGCGGCGGCGATCCGCTGCCGTGGATCGAGAAGCACGGCAAGCGCATCGTCGCCGTCCACGTCAAGGACATGGCCAAGCCCGGCGAGGGGCTCGACGAGGACGGCTGGTCGGATGTCGGCCACGGCACGATCGACTGGGCCGGCCTGATCAAGGCATTGCGCGCCAACAGCGCCGCCAAGTACTACGTCATGGAGCAGGACAATCCCAACGATGTCGAGCGTTTCGCGCGCCGCTCGATCGCATCCGTCAAGAATTACTAGGAACAACCGACATGGCAAAAAAACTGGGTATCGGCGTCATCGGCTGCGGCAACATCTCGAAGGCGTATTTCTCGCTTGCCCCGCTGTTTCGGGGCATCGAGATGCGGGCTTGCGCCGACATCAACATGGAAGCGGCGAAGGCGAGGGCGAAGGAGTTCAAGCTGCGCGCGGAAACCGTCGACGATATACTCAAGGACGACGACATCGACATCATCGTCAACCTCACCATTCCGGCGGTGCATTACGAGGTGTCGAAGCAGATCCTCGATGCCGGCAAGCACGTCTATTCGGAAAAGCCGTTCGTGCTGTCGGTCAAGGAAGGTCTCGACCTGAAGAAGCGGGCGGAGAAAAAGGGGCTGCGCATCGGCTCGGCGCCCGACACCTTCCTCGGCGGCGCGCATCAGCTTGTCCGCAATCTCATCGACACCGGCAAGCTCGGCAAGATCACGAGCGGCACCTGCCATGTGATGAGCCATGGCATGGAGCACTGGCACCCCAATCCGGATTTCTTCTTCCTGCCAGGCGCGGGACCGGTGCTCGATATCGGACCCTATTACATCACCAATCTGATCCAGTTGATCGGGCCGGTCAGCCGAGTCGCGGCCTTCGCCTCGATGCCGGCCAAGGAGCGGACGATTTCGTCGAAGCCTCGCGCGGGCGAAAAAATCCTGGTCGCCACGCCGACAACGGTCCACGGTTTGATGGAGTTCGAGAATGGCGCCGTGGTAACGCTCAATACCAGCTGGGACGTGTGGAGCCATGGCCATGCGCCGATGGAACTTTACGGCGAGTTGGGCACGGCGTTCTTGCCGGATCCCAATTTCTTCGGCGGCGAGGTTCGCGTCACCGATGGCGCCAAGCCGGTCAAGAAGCTGCCGAAATGGAAGCATCCGTTCAGCGTGGCCAACCAGATGCATTCGCACGGGATGATGGCCAATTACCGAACCGCCGGCCTGGCCGACATGGCATTGGCGATCGCCGAAGGGCGGCCGCACCGCTGCTCGATGGAGATGGCGCTGCATGCCGTCGACGTCATGACCGGCATGCTGCGCTCGGGCGAAAGCGGCAAGTTCGTCGCCATGCAGACAAGCTGCGAACGGCCGGCCGCACTCGGCATCGAGGAAGCAAAGGCGCTGCTGGCCTAGAAGAAATAAGCCGCAGAGATTATCGATAATTTTGATTGTCCCTCTCCCCGTTGCCCCGGAGAGAGGGTAAGGATGGCGCGCAGGGCCTCCTCGCCACGTTAGCGACGACGGCCCTCGGTCCGTTCAGATACGAGGATTTCCCATGCCCTATGCCGCCGCCGAAAGCCGCTACGAGAAGATGATCTACAACCGCTGCGGGCGGTCCGGCCTGAAGCTGCCGGCAATCTCGCTCGGGCTTTGGCACAATTTCGGCAACGACACGCCGCACAAGACCAAGCAGGCAATCGTGCGCAAGGCCTTTGACCTTGGCATCACGCATTTCGACCTTGCCAATAATTACGGGCCGCCGCCCGGCTCGGCCGAGACCGCCTTCGGTGAAATCCTGCGCACCGACTTTGCCGCCTATCGCGACGAGCTGATCATCTCGACCAAGGCGGGCTATGAAATGTGGGCCGGCCCGTACGGCGAATGGGGCGGACGCAAATATGTGCTGGCCAGCCTCGACCAGAGCCTGAAGCGGATGGGGCTCGACTATGTCGACATCTTCTATTCGCACCGCTTCGACCCCGATACACCGCTGGAGGAGACGATGGGTGCGCTCGACCATGCGGTGCGTTCGGGCAAGGCGCTTTATGCCGGCATCTCCTCCTACAATTCGCAACGCACGCGTGAGGCCGCCGACATATTGAAGCAGCTCGGCACGCCCTGCATCATCCACCAGCCGAGCTATTCGATGCTCAACCGCTGGGTCGAGGAGGATGGACTGCTCGATACGCTGGAAGGGCTCGGCGTCGGTTCCATCGTGTTCACGCCGCTGGCGCAAGGCATGCTGACCGACAAATATCTCGGCGGCATCCCCGAGGGCAGCCGCGCCAGCCAGGGCAAGTCGCTGAAGGCCGCCTTCATCAACGACAAGACCATCGCCAATATCAAGGCGCTGAACGCGATTGCCGGCCGACGCGGCCAGACACTGGCACAGATGGCGCTGGCATGGGTGCTGCGCAAGGGCCGGGTCACCTCGGCGCTGATCGGCGCCAGCCGGCCGGAACAGGTCGAGGATTGCGTCGGCGCGCTGAAGGCGCTCGATTTCAGTGACGCCGAACTCGCCGAGATCGACACCTACGCGCGCGAAGCCGACATCAATCTGTGGGCGGCCTCAGCCGAACGCAAAGGCCCCCCGAGGAAGTGACCGGCAATCAATAGCCGGCAAAATATAAGGCGGCGGGCTTGGTCCGCCGTCTTTCATTCGAACGTGTACCGCTCAGATAATGCGGCGCCACGCTCGGCCCGCGACGCGCGCCACGAAGACGGTGGTGTTGCCCTTCAGGCGGAAACAGTAGCAAAAACGCCTGTTCGTCGCTATCTGGGTAGGGACGAAGATCCATTGGCATGCAGACGTGGCGTGCGGATGGCGCAGACAGGCTGGAAACGGGATCATGGCTGTAAGGGATGTGCTGACGAAGAACCAATTGTGCGTGCTCGAGAAACTCGAGGCCGCCAGCGGGCCGCTCAGCGCCTACACGTTGCTCGACCAACTGCGCGAGCGTGGTTTCCGGGCGCCGCTCCAAGTGTATCGCGCGCTCGATACGTTGGTGAAGTCTGGTCTCGTGCACAGGCTCGAAAGCCTCAACTCGTTCGTCGCCTGCGCCGAGCCGCACGACCACAGCCATTCGATGACCGCCTTCGCCATCTGCGACACATGCGGGCAAGTGACCGAAATGTCCGACCACGATGTCGGCCACCGGCTGGACGAATGGGTGCGCTCGACTGGTTTCGCCGCGAAGAAGGCGGTGATCGAGTTTCGGGGGACATGCGCGAGGTGTCTCGCCGAGGCGGCTTGAACCTGGACTTAGTGCGCCTCGTCCCAGTTGTGGGCGGCGCGGGCGTCGACATGCAGCGGCACCGACATTGAAACCGCCGGCATCGGCGCGTGCTCCATCACCTGGCGCACAATGGGAATCGTCGCTTCGACTTCCGCTTCCACCGTCTCGAAAATCAACTCGTCATGCACCTGCAGCAGCATGCGGGCTGAGAGCCCTGCCTTGTCCAGCGCCTCGTCCATATGCACCATGGCGCGGCGGATGATGTCGGCGGCGGTGCCTTGCAGGCGCGCATTGATCGAGGCGCGCTCGTTGAAGGCGCGGATCGAGGGATTTGAAGATCTTATCTCCGGGTAATGGATGCGGCGGCCGAAGATGGTTTCGACGAAGCCGTATTCGCGGGCATAGGCCTTGGTCGCCTCGATATAGTCGCGGATGCCGGGGAAGCGTTCGAAATATTTCTTGATATAGGCGCTGGCTTCCTCGCGCGGGATCGACAACTGGTTGGCCAGGCCGAAAGCCGAGATGCCGTAGATGATGCCGAAATTGATCGCCTTGGCGCGGCGGCGCACCTCGGACGGCATGCCCTCGACCGGCACGTTGAACATCTCCGAGGCAGTGATGGCGTGGATGTCGGCGCCTTCGGCGAAGGCCTGCGTGAGCTGCGGGATTTCGGCGACATGGGCAAGCACGCGCAGCTCGATCTGGCTGTAGTCGGCCGACACCAGCTTGTGGCCCTTGTCGGCAATGAAGGCCGTCCTGATCTTGCGGCCCTCAGCGGTGCGCACCGGGATGTTCTGCAAATTGGGATCGGAGGACGACAAACGGCCCGTCGTCGTCGCGGCCAGCGCGTAGGAGGTATGCACGCGCCTGGTGTCTGGATGGATGAAACCGGGCAACGCATCGGTGTAGGTCGATTTCAGCTTGGTGAGCTGGCGCCAGTCGACAATCTTGCGCGGCAGCTCGTGGCCCTCGGCCGCGAGATCCTCCAGCAGTTGCGCCGAGGTCGACCACTGTCCAGTCTTGGTTTTCGAACCGCCCGGCAGGCCCATTCGTCCAAACAGGATATCGCCGAGCTGCTTGGGCGAGCCGATATTGATGCGCTCGCCAATGAGTCCGTAGATTTCCTCTTCCAGCCGTGCCGCACCTTGCGCCAGCTCGCCGGAGAGCCGCGACAGGATCTGCCGGTCGACCGAGATGCCGCGCTGCTCCATCCTGGCCAGCACCGGCACCAGCGGCCGCTCCAGACGCTCGTACACGGAGACGAGGCCTTTTGCGGCGAGTCGCGGCTTCAGCACCCGCCATAGCCTCAGCGTCACGTCGGCGTGCTCGGCGGCATAGCCGGCCGCCCTGTCGATATCGACCTGGTCGAAGCCGACCAGGCTCCTGCCGGACCCGGCGAGATCCTTAAGTGGGGTCGGCGCATGGCCAAGCCATTTTTCGGAAAGAGCCGCCAAGGTGTGATGGCCGGTGCCGGCGTCAAGCACGTAGGAGATCAGCATGGTGTCGTCGAAGGGCGTGACGTCGATGCCATGGCGGTTCATGACGACGATGTCGTACTTCACATCCTGCACGATCTTGAGAACGGAGCGGTCCTCGAGCAAAGGTTTCAGGAGGGCCAGCGCTTCGCGGACCGGGATCTGGTTGTCGATCAGCCCACCGCCTAGCAGGTCGCCGTTGCCGCTCGTGTGGGCGAGCGGCACATAGGCGGCGCGGCCAGCCGCGATGGCCATGGAGAAACCGACGAGGTCGGCCAGCATGGGATCGGACGAGGTGGTCTGCGTGTCGAAGGCGACGATGCCTGTCTCCTTTACCTCCGCCAACCAGGCCTTCAGCGTCGCTGCATCGCGGATGGCGACATAGGCTGATTTATCGATCTTGCCGGCGGAAGCCGCCTCCAGGCGCAGCGCCGAGAGCAGGGAGGGGGTGTCGCCTTGCGCGGGTGCCTGCGCCTTGGCGGACACCGCTTCGTCAGGCCCGGCACCAGCCGCGCTTTCGGCGGCTGCCGGCGCTCCAGACCCGACATCGGGGCCATGCGCGGTGTCGGCGCGCTCGATGGTGACGGGGACGGCCTGGACATCGCCGATTTCGGTCGCGGTGGCTTCGCCGACACGGCGGGTCAGGGTGGTGAATTCCATGGTCTTGAGGAAGCCGATCAGCTTCGGTCCGTCGGGCGCATGAAGGACGAAATCGTCGAGCCCTTCGACAACGGGCACGTCGTTCTTCAGCGTCACCAGCTCGCGTGAAATGCGCGCCTTGTCGGCATTGGCAATGATCGATTCCCGCCGCTTGTCCTGCTTGATCTCGCCGGCGCGGGCGAGCAGGCCGTCGAGATCGCCGAACTGTTCGAGCAATTGCGCAGCCGTCTTCGGGCCGATGCCGGGAACGCCCGGCACGTTGTCGACGGAGTCGCCGGTCAGCGCCTGCAGGTCGATCATCTTTTCCGGCGGCACGCCCCATTTCTCGACGACTTCGGGAATGCCGATCTGCCGGTCTTTCATCGGGTCGTACATGCCGACCGTGGGGCCGACCAACTGCATCAGGTCCTTGTCGGAGGAGATGATGGTGGTGTCGCCGCCAGCCTCGCAGGCGAGCCGGCAATAGGTGGCGATGAGGTCGTCGGCCTCGAACCCTTCCATTTCGATGCAGGGCAGGTTGAAGGCGGTGGTCGCCTGGCGGATCAGGCCGAACTGCGGGATCAGATCCTCTGGTGGGGCCGAGCGATTGGCCTTGTATTCCGGGTAGAGGTCATTGCGGAAGGTCTTCGAGGAATAGTCGAAGATGACGGCGAAATGCGTCGGCACCACGCCAACGTCGGTGTTGCGGGCATCCTGCATCAGCTTCCACACCATATTGCAGAAGCCGAGCACGGCATTGGTCGGCAAGCCGTCCGATTTGCGGTTGAGCGGCGGCAGCGCGTGATAGGCGCGAAAAATGTAGCCGGAGCCGTCGACAAGAAAGAGATGATCGCCTTTTTTCATGCCGGCAGGGATAGCGCGGCGCGGCGTTGCGGTCCATGCCAAAGGCGGCGCTGATCACTGGTTCCGGCAACACCCTGACAGAACTGGGCACCTGATGGAGTCTCCAGCCCGAGGGCTGGGCCGATCACGGGCATGTTACAAAAGTGTAATTTTCGCGCCCTTGAATCGCCACGTTCGAAGACACAAATAGACGTCATCGGCAGTTTTCGCCGAAGTCCGGAGCAAGGCCCGTCCCCCGCCTATCCCGGACACTTGCGGCAGCCTATCCCCCCTCTCCGGGCTGCCGCATTGTTTCGAGTAAAGGCCGCCGTGGTTCCCCCTCCACCACGGCGGCATTTTTTTGCCTTTTGCCAGGCATTCACCGGGGCTGTGGTCCAACGATCACGGGCTTTTCGTTTTCCAGTCCTGCCTTTACGGTGCCGGTTCTGAATCGAAAGGCCTTGAAAAAATGTCAGCAGTTTCTCCCGTCCTCGACCGTCTCGACAGCAATCTCGACCAGAGCCTGGAGCGCCTGTTCGGCCTGCTCAGGATCAAGTCGATCTCCACGGATCCGGCCTACGCCCCAGATTGCCGCAAGGCCGCTGAATGGCTGGTGTCCGAGTTGAAGCTGATCGGCTTCGACGCCAGTATGCGCGACACGCCAGGCCATCCGATGGTGGTGGCGCATCATGAGGGGCCGGCGGGCGCGCCGCATGTACTGTTCTACGGCCATTATGACGTGCAGCCGGTCGACCCCACCGAACTCTGGGAAAACGACCCGTTCGTGCCCACCGTCAAGGAGATCGAGCCCGGCCACAAGGTGATCACCGGGCGCGGTTCGGCCGACGACAAGGGGCAGTTGATGACCTTTGTCGAAGCCTGCCGCGCCTGGAAGCAGGTGCATGGCAGCCTGCCGTGCCGCATCACCATCCTGTTCGAGGGCGAGGAGGAGTCCGGCTCGCCGTCGCTGAAGCCGTTCCTCGAGGCAAACGCGGACGAGCTCAAGGCGGACTTCGCGCTTGTCTGCGACACCGGCATGTGGGATCGCGATACGCCGTCGATCTGCGTTTCGCTGCGCGGGCTGGTCGGCGGGGAGATCACGGTGAAGGCCGCCGACCGCGACCTGCATTCCGGTCTCTATGGCGGCGCCGCGGCCAATCCGATCCGCATCCTGGCCCGGATCCTGGCCGACATCCACGACAAGGACGGCCACGTTACCATTCCAGGCTTCTATGACGGCGTCGAGGAAACGCCTTCGCAGGTTCTGAAATCATGGGAGACGCTGGGCGAGACCGCCGAGACCTTCCTCGGGCCGATCGGCCTGTCTATCCCTTCAGGCGAAAAGGGCCGCTCGGTGCTCGAACTGACCTGGGCGCGGCCGACGGCCGAATTCAACGGCATCATAGGCGGCTATACCGGAAAGGGGTTCAAGACGGTGATCGCCGCGGAAGCCTCGGCCAAGGTGTCGTTCCGCCTGGTTCACAAGCAGAATCCCCAGAAGATTCGCGCCGCCTTCGAGAAATTCGTGAAGGAGCGCATTCCCGCCGATTGCTCGGTCGAATTCCACCCGCATGGCGGTTCGCCGGCGATCCAGCTTTCCTACGACTCGCCATTCCTCGCCAAGGCCAAGGATGCGCTGTCCGACGAATGGCCGAAGCCGGCGGTGACCACGGGGAGTGGCGGCTCGATCCCGGTGGTCGGCGATTTCCAGACCTATCTCGGCATCGAATCCCTGCTGGTCGGTTTCGGCCTCGACGACGACCGCATCCATTCGCCCAATGAGAAGTACGAGATGAGTTCCTTCCACAAGGGACAGCGCTCCTGGGCGCGCATTCTCGATGCGCTGACGAGCTGAGAATCAACAATGACGTGAAAAATCAACTTTTTGTTGATTTTTCATCGGATCGCGGCGAGGACGATGCACGCCCTCACCGGAGAAGACGATGAGCGACATCCGCTTCCACAAAAATGACCTGCCCGATCTTGCCCACTACAATGTCGGGGCGGTCGCCATCGACACCGAGACGCTGGGGCTGAACCCGCATCGCGACCGGCTGTGCGTGGTGCAGATCTCGCCGGGCGACGGCTCGGCCGATGTCATCCAGATCGCGCCCGGACAGAAGAAGGCGCCGAACCTCGTCAGCTTGCTCAGAAACAGGGGCATCACCAAACTCTTCCACTACGGTCGCTTCGACCTGGCCGTGCTCTACAACGCCTTCGGCGTCATGGCGGAGCCGGTGTTCTGCACCAAGATCGCCTCGCGGCTGACCCGCACCTATACCGACCGGCACGGGCTCAAGGACATCTGCTTCGAGCTTCTCGGCGTCGGCCTGTCGAAGGCGCAGCAATCGTCGGACTGGGCGGCGGAGGCATTGTCGCCAGAGCAGCTCGAATACGCCGCCTCCGACGTGCTCTACCTGCACCGGCTGCGCGACGTGCTGAGCGCTCGGCTGGCGCGCGAGAACCGGACCAAGGAGGCCGACGCCTGCTTCCGCTTCCTGCCGACGCGTGCGAAGCTCGACCTGATGGGCTGGGACGAAGAGGATATTTTTGCACATAGTTGATGATGGAACCGGGCGTGCTCCCCGGCGTTCCGTCGGTCCATGGAGGGGACGAGATGGCTGCCCGTCAACCAATCGAGACAGCGCCGAAGGACGGTTCCAAGGTCACCGTCTATTGGAAAGACAGCAACGGCGTGATCAACGAATCCATCGCTCAGTATCGCGACGCGGGCTGGTGGACCTATATCGACAGCGACACGCAAAAGAGGGTCGAACCGACGAGTTGGCGGCCGACCTCCGGAGACAGCGACGACGAATGACGCCGCCGCTGGCGGGACCGGCCGCTTTCGCATAGCTTGAAGCCGTTGATATCGAGGCTGATTCGGATTGTCCGCTGCAGCCTCCTCTCGCGGAGGAACGCTCTATGGGTATCGAAAGCCTTCTCGTCTTCATCATCATCGGCGCCATCGCCGGCTGGCTCGCCGGCCTCATCGTCTCGGGTTTCGGCTTCGGCTTGATCGGCAACATCGTCGTCGGCATCGTCGGGGCCTTGATCGCCGGCTGGCTTTTCCCAAGGTTGGGCTTCGCCATTGGCGGCGGCACCATCGCCGCCATCATCAACGCCACGATTGGCGCCGTCATCCTGCTGGTGCTGGTCAAGGTCCTGAAGCGAGCGTGATGCTCGATATGAAAAAGGGCGCGCCATGAAACAGAACACGCTCTATCTTCTCGTCGGCGCGCTTCTCGTCGTGGTCATAGCGCTCGGCATCTATGTCTACCGCGAGCAGACCAAGCCGAAGGGCGTGGAGCTCAAGATCGACGACAAGGGCATTTCGATCCAGCAGAATTGACCGCGACGGTCAGGTGCACCAGGGTGCAGATGACCCACCTTCCATCGTTCTTTGGGTCCCACGTTCAGGTGACACCTCGGATCGACTTCAAAGCCAGCCAGGCTGTGCGGGCCGCGCTTTCAGCAATCGGACGCACCGAAGATTTGCGCTTTTCGCCGGACAATCGGCTGCTGGCAATTGCAGGATTTGCACGAAAACGCTGTCTGGTGCTGCGGATCGATATCGAATCGGCGCCAAGTGGCCCACAGGTCACCGTTCATGATTTTATGGAATTGAGGTCAGCAGGCATCGGTGAGATCCACGGCCTCGATTTCATCGATGACCGGACCCTGGTAGTCGCCAATCGCGATGGGCTGATTGCGATATTCGCCTTGCCCTCGGGAGATCCGGCCGGCCGCCAGTGCGAAATCGCACCTATTCGCCAGATCAAAGGCGGGCTGTTCTGCAAGTTGAAAACGCCTGGTTCGGTGGCCGTTCGGCATGAGTCGTGGGGTCGGGTCAGCCTTCTCGTCTGCAACAACTACAGAAACCGGGTAACTCGGCACGTCGTCAACCGGTGGTGGGGATACCGCGCCAGCAAGAACCAACTGCTTCTCAAGCATGGCCTCGATATACCGGACGGCATTGCGCTCAGCCATGATTGCCAATGGGTCGCCGTCAGCAGCCACGGCACCAAGGACGTGAAGATCTACAGCATGTCCACGTCGCCTGGACCGGACACCGAACCCGCCGGGATCCTGCAGAACGCCAACTATCCGCACGGCCTGCGCTTCACCGGCAATGATCGGCAGATCCTGGTTGCCGATGCAGGCAGTCCAATGCTGCACGTCTACGATGGCGACACCGGCTGGAGCGGCTGCCGCACGCCCTCCCGCTCCATCGCCGTGCTTGATGATGAGACCTTCACAAGGGGCAGGGCCAGTGTCGAGGAAGGCGGGCCGAAAGGCCTCGATATCGATCGATCGAACAGCGTTGTGGCAACAACCTGCGAAGAGCAGACGCTCGCCTTCTTTCCATTGGTATCGATAACCGGTCGGCCGGCCACGGCAACACGCGGTGACAGATTAACAATTTCCTAACGGATTTCAAAGGCTTGGCAAGGCCTCGGCTTAACCCGCCCTTAAATCGCCGCATCTACTCTTCACCCCGAGCGCCATAGGCATCGGGGCAGACAGCACAGCGCATGGCGAACCGCAAAGACAGTCGCATCGAACCCAGCTTCGAGGAAGCCCAGGGGGCGAAATCATCGGCCGGGTTTTCGGTGAGCGAGGAGGATCGCGTCGTGCCGGGCAACCGCAAGAGCGCTGCAAAGGGTAAATCGGCCAAGGCGAAATCGTCGCGTCGTGGGCGCGGCAAGAGCCGGCGCGGCCTGTTCGGCGTGCTTGGCCGCCTGGTCTACTGGTGTTTCGTGCTGGCCATCTGGGGCGGCATCGCCGCTGTCGGCATCGTCGTCTACTACGGCGCGAAAATGCCGGCGGCCACCACCTGGGCCATCCCCGACCGTGCGCCCAACATCAAGATCGTCTCCGTCGACGGGCATTTGCTTGCCAATCGCGGCATGAGCGGCGGCGAAGCCGTCGGCCTGCATGAAATGTCGCCGTATATTCCCGAGGCCGTCATCGCCATCGAGGACCGCCGCTTCTATTCGCATTTCGGCATCGACCCGATCGGTCTTGCCAGAGCCATGGTCACCAACGTTCTCGGCGGGCATTTCTCGCAGGGCGGCTCGACGCTGACCCAGCAATTGGCCAAGAACCTGTTTTTGACGCCTGACCGCACGCTGGAACGCAAGGTTCAGGAAGTGCTCCTGGCGCTGTGGCTCGAGCACAAGCACACCAAGGACCAGATCCTCGAAATGTACCTCAACCGGGTCTATTTCGGCTCCGGCGCCTATGGCGTCGAGGCGGCCTCGCGCCGCTATTTCGGCAAGAGCGCGCGCGATGTCACGCTGTCGGAGGCCGCACTCCTGGCCGGTCTGCTCAAGGCGCCGTCGCGGCTGTCGCCGGCGCGCGATCCGAAGGCGGCCGAAGAGCGCTCGCAACTTGTGCTCGCCGCCATGCGCGACGAAGGCAAGATCAGCGCCAAGGAGCTGACCAGCGCGATGAGCGCGCCGGCGACGCGCTCGCCATCCTACTGGACCGGCTCGGAAAATTATGTCGCCGACACCATCATGGAAGAATTGCCCGACCTGATCGGCGACGTGCGCGGCGACATCGTCGTCGACACCACGGTCGATTTGAATTTGCAGAAGCTCGCCGAGCAATCGATCCGCAGGCTGATCGACGAGAGCGGCAAGAAGCTCAATGTCACCCAGGGCGCGCTGGTGTCGATCGACAATTCCGGCGCTGTGCGCGCCATGGTCGGCGGTTACGATTATTCGACCAGCCAGTTCGACCGCGCCTCGGAGGCGCGCCGCCAGCCGGGCTCGGCGTTCAAGCCCTTCGTCTACATGGCGGCATTGGAAGCCGGCCGGACACCCGACAGCGTACGCAACGATGCGCCGATCAAGATAGGCAAATGGACGCCCGACAATTACGGCGGCAAATATTTCGGCAAGGTGACGCTGGCCACCGCGCTGGCGAAATCGCTGAACTCGGTGGCTGCCCAGCTGACCATGGAAGTCGGACCTGACGCGGTGGTCGAGGTGGCGCATCGCATGGGCATCCAGTCCGACTTGACGGCCAACACGTCGATCGCGCTCGGCACCTCGGAAGTGACGCCGCTGGAACTGACGTCGGCCTATGTCCCCTTCGCCAATGGCGGCTATCGGCCGGACATCCATTTCATCCGCCGCGTGACGACGACCGAAGGCAAGGTGCTTTACGACAACAATGGCGGCAGCGCGCCGCGTGTCGTCAAACCCGAGATCGTCGGCATGATGAACTCGATGATGACAGGCACCGTCGAGGTCGGCACGGCCAGGAAGGCGGCTTTCGCCTGGCCGTCGGCCGGCAAGACCGGCACCAGCCAGAATTCGCGCGATGCCTGGTTCGTCGGCTACACCGCCAATCTCACCACCGGCGTCTGGTTCGGCAATGATGACGGCAGCGCGATGAAGAAGGTCACCGGCGGCGCGCTGCCGGCGCAGGCCTGGCACGAATTCATGGTCGCCGCGCACGAAGGCGTGCCGGTCAGGCCGCTGCCCGGAACATGGAAATCGACCCCGGCGGATACGATCGTGCAGGATGAGATTCCGTCCAATACCGCGCAGCCGAAGCCGCCAGCTTCGGTCGGCCAGCCGGCTCCGGCTGCCCAGGCGCCCTCGACTGCCCAGGCGCCTGCACCGGCGCGCGCTGCGCGCCCGGCGGAAACAGTCGATGCCGGCGGCTTCGGCATGCCGGGCAATGACGGCGCCACGGGATCGATCAAGCACCCGGTGCCGCCCGGCAATGTCGGTGACCCGGTCAAGAAGCGGCAGACCTCGATCCTCGACATCCTCACCGGGGGCTGAACGGCTAAACCTAATCATCTTGCTCTGATCCACCCCTCGCCACCGCTGCCGTGTTCCGCTACATCTCCGGTTGGAGACCGCGACATGGCCGAGACCGACACCAGAAAGACGATCGTGCTGACCGGCGCGAGCCGCGGCATCGGCCATGCCACGGTCAAGCGCTTTTCACGCGAAGGCTGGCGCGTCATCACCTGTTCGCGCCAGGCTTTTGCCGAGGACTGCCCGTGGCCGGCCGGCCCCGAAGACCACATCAAGGTCGATCTCGCCGACCAAGAGGATGTCGGCATCGCCGTCTCGGAAATCCGCCACCGGCTGGAAGCGCATGGCGGCCAGCTGCATGCGCTGGTCAACAATGCGGGTATCTCGCCGAAGCTCGAGGACGGCAACAGTCGGATGAACTCGATCGACACGCCGATGCATGTCTGGCGCGACGTGTTCCAGGTCAATTTCTTCGCGCCGATCATGCTGGCGCGGGGTCTGTTCAAGGAATTGGCGTCGGCGAAAGGTTCGATCGTCAATGTCACCTCGATCGCCGGCACCCGCGTGCATCCCTTTGCCGGCACCGCCTACGCGACATCGAAGGCCGCACTCGGGTCGCTGACGCGCGAAATGGCGCATGATTTCGGTCCGCACGGCATCCGCGTCAATGCGATCGCGCCGGGCGAGATCGATACGGCGATCCTGTCGCCCGGCACGGAAAAGATCGTCGAGACCATCCCGCTGCGACGGCTCGGCACCACAGCCGAAGTCGCCGATATCATCTTCTTCCTGTGCTCGCAGCAGGCGTCCTATGTGACCGGTTCGGAAATCCACATCAATGGCGGCCAGCACGTTTAGACGGTAGTCAGATCGTCCTCGCGCGTCCCGCAAAGCTTCCCAGGACAGCCATCAGCAAGGTGGCGATGGCGCAGGCGCCAAGCGCAAAGCCCCAATTCCCGGTCGCGTCATGGGCAAGACCGGCTAGCGGCGGGCCAGCGGCGGCCAGCGAATAGCCAAGGCATTGCGCCATTCCCGACAGCGTCGCTGCCTCCTGGCTATGCGAGGCCCTCAGGCTGACGAACGAAAGGCCAAGCACGAAGGCGGCACCCGTACCGAAGCCAAACAGTGCTACCCAAAGTGCTGCAAGGGCCGGAAGCTGCCACAGGCCCAGCAGCGAAAGGCAGGTGGTCAGCGCTGCGCCGATGGAGAGCGCCCGCTGGTCCTTCATTCGCTTCACGGCGGCACCGAGGAGCAGGCCCGGGATCGCGATTGCCAACTGAGATAGCCCATGCAGCGAGCCTGCAGTCGCCGCCGAATAGCCTGACTCTGTCAGGATCGAGGGCAACCATCCGACGATCACGTAGAAGACCAGAGAGGTGAGGCCAAGAAAGCCCGTCACCTGCCACGCAAGAGCCGAGCGCCAGATGCGTCCGCGGTCATGCATGGACGATGTCTCTCGCTCCGGGGCGGCGGGCAGCTGAAGCTGGGGAGCCCAGACAATCAGGGCCGCGACTGGAAAGATCAGCGTGCAGGCAAGCGAGAGGTGCCAACTCGATCCGGGTAATTGAGCAAGCGGGATCGCCGCTGTCGATGCGAGTGCCTGCGCAAGTCCGGACACGATAGCATAGGCGCCGGTCAGGCCGGCGACCCGGTTGGGAAAATCCCGCTTCAGCAGGCTTGGGAGCAGGACGTTAGCGACAGCAATCCCGGCCCCAAGCGTGCCGGTGCCAAGAAATAGCGCCCAGATGGGGCCCGTCGAGCGCAGGGCAATACCGGTCGCAACAACAAGCAGCGCGCCGAACAGGGACCTCTCGATGCCGTATCGGCGCGCCAGCCCGGCCGCGAAGGGTGAGATCGCCGCGAACGCCAGCAAGGGAAGGGTCGTCAGCCCCCCTGCTTCGGCTGCGCTGATGCCGCTGGTTTCGCGGATCATGCCGAGCATCGGCGCCACGCCGGTGATGGGCGTGCGGAGCGTCGAGGCGATCAGCAGGATGCCAAATACGAGAAGCCCTTGACCGCTCGATGTCCGAATAACCTCTCTTACCGCCATTGCAGGCTCCTGTCCTGTTGTCAGCGACGCAGTCTATTTCTGTCCTGGGCGCTTTGATTTGCGTATTGTGAAAAATGATCGCTAAATATCGTCAGTCATCTGGCCCGTACCGGAGCGCAGAGCCATCGACCGAAACGGCCGGCTCATTCGGCTATGGTGAGAACAGCCTTGCCGCTGAAGCTGCGGTGCCGCAGTGCGTCCAGGGCCTGCGCGATGTCTGTCCACGGCACGGTCAAGGCCACGCGGGTTTCCAGCCGGCCCGCCGCGACCAGGGTGAGCAGCGAGGCGATGTCCGCACCAATGCTCGGACCAGAGGCGTAGTAGGCGAAAGTCTGAAGCCTCGCCCCCTCGTGACCCGGAACGAACTGGCGGAACCCGATGGGTGTGAGTTCGCCGCTGCTCGAACCGAACATGACAACGGTGCCGCCAGGCGCGACGCGTTCGATCGCCTGTGCGAGGCTTTCACCGCCGACTGACTCCGTGATCAGCGAAAAAGGCCCCTCGGCCAGCTCGATCGACTCGACAACTTGCCCGGCGCCCAGGCCGCGGAGATCGTCGGCATGCCGGGCGGCGGCGACCGCCGTCACCGACGCGCCCTGCTCGCGGGCGAGCTGGATCTGGAAACGACCGACCGCACCGCTTGCGC
>NZ_NWQG01000079.1:0-29494 GCF_002529485.1 Mesorhizobium sanjuanii | reverse complement strand
GATCAGGACCTGCTGGCCGGCCAGGTCGCCGCCGTGGCGCAAGGTCCTTAGCGCCGTCGTGCCCGCGACCGGAAGCGTGGCGGCGGAAGCGAAGCTGACGTCATCCGGCAGGACGGCGAGACGGTCGGTAGGAACGGCGACACGTTCGGCCCAGCCGGCCTGGTCGACCAAAGCCGCAACCCGGGTGCCCGCGGCTGGCCCTGAGCCATCGGCTGCCGCCCGTTCGACAATTCCAACGATGTCCTGGCCGGGTATCCAACCGTTCGGACGTATGGTGAGCAGGCGCAGTTCGCCGCGGTTCAACGAGGTCGCGTGGACCGAAACAAGCGCCTCGTTCGAGGCCGCTTGAGGCTCGGCGAGCTCCGCGATCCTCAGTCCGGTCGCGCTATCGGAAGAGATGACGAGGGCGAGCATGGTTCATACCTCACTGCTGCGGACGCACAGCTCTTCAGGCAGTTGTATGCCCGGTTCTTGCTGGTTCGACGCTGGAGCGTCCGCGGAAGAAAAGGTCGACTGCGCCGCACGCTCCAGAGTCGCTCATTCACAGGCGGAACCTATCGATTTCCCCTCTCGAATAATCTGGATATCAAGGCATTTAATCGCTAGAAACAGTCAATCATGAGACAACCTCTCCGTTACCCTTGGCTAGAGGTCGATGTGGATGACCCTTCCGCACCGGCGATTGCCGTGCGCGTTGACGTCCCCGAGACCAGAGCGGAGGTGCCCGCCCATCGGCACCGCAAGGGCCAACTCGTCTTCGCGCTCGGAGGCGGCGTCACATGCCACGTGCCCAGCGGCCTGTGGATGGTACCGCCTCATTGCGGGGTGTGGATTCCCGGCGACATGGAGCACAGCAATGTTGCGACCGCCAATGCCCGGATTTTCTTCGTCTACATTGAGCCGGGAGCCGCCGATCTGCCGGACCGGTGCTGCACACTTTCGATCTCGCCACTGTTGCGCGAACTGATCATCGAACTGTCCGATAGTGTGCAGGATGATGAGGCGAGGGACGGGCTTTTGATCAGGACACTGCTCAGCGAACTGCCGCGCATGCCTGTGCAGCGGCTGCATCTGCCGATTTCATCCGAGCCCCGCTTGAGGCGGATAGCCGAAGCGTTGGCGCAAGTCCCTGCCGACCGTAGCACACTGGCGGAATGGGCCAACCGCGTTGCGCTCAGCGAGAGCAGTCTCGCCCGCCTCGTGGTAAAGGAGACGGGGCTGAGCTTCGGGCGCTGGCGCCAGCAATTGCACTTGATCGTCGCAATTCGAGAACTGGCCTCCGGGGCCAGTGTACAGCAGGTCTCTGGCGATCTCGGCTATGGTTCCGTCACGGCCTTCATCACCATGTTCAAGAAGGCGCTTGGCAAGCCGCCGGCAAAATATCTCGGCAGCATCGCTCAAAATGGTGGCTCTGCATTCGTGGCCTGATCGGCTCAGGCAGCGGACGGTTCAGTCGCCTCAGGCTTGGGACCAAGCACCTCTTCGACAATGCCACGCGCGATCTCGCGTTCGCCCATGATGACCGTGTCGGCGCCAAGCCCCTTGAGATGCTCGACCTCGGCATCTGAATGGGCGCGCGCGATGACGCTGATGGCTGGGTTGGCGGCGCGGGCGCGCAGCACGATCTGTCCGGCCTCGAAGGCGTTGGGGATGGCCAGGATCAGCCGCTTGGCGGCCTCCGGATTGGCGGCGGCGAAGACATCGGCATTGGCCGCATTGCCGGCGACAGTTTCAATGCCGTCCGCCTTGAGCCTGGCCAGCGTCTTGTCGGCATCCTCGATGACGAGGAAGGGCAGGGCGGCCTCCTTGAGCGCTGCGCCGACGAGGCTGCCGACCCGGCCATAGCCGATCAGGATGGCGTGGCCGGCGAGCATCGTCCTGGGCGGCGGATCGTCCGCTGTCTCCGGCGCAGCGACCGAAGCCACCTGGCCGGGCTGCGTCGCCGGGCCGATCGGCTTTGCCTCGACCGGTGGCGATGCTTTGGCGGAGCGCTCCTCCAGCCATGGCTTCATCCAGTCGAGGGCGAGGAACATCAGCGGGTTGAGGAGGATCGACAGGATGGCGCCGGCCAGAATGAGGTCGCGGCCCTGTTCCGGCAACAGCTTCAGGCCGACGCCGAGCTCGGCCAGGATGAAGGAGAATTCGCCGATCTGGGCGAGGCTGGCCGAGATCATCAGTGCGGTAGACATGGGATAGCGGAAGGCGACGACGATGACGAAGGCCGCCAGCGATTTGCCAATGACGATGATGGCCAGCGTCGCCAGGATCGGCAAACCGTTGTCGATCAGGCTGAACGGGTCGAACAGCATGCCGACCGAGACGAAGAACAGCACGGAAAAGGCGTCGCGCAGCGGCAGCGATTCCTCGGCCGCCCGGTGGCTGAGTTCGGATTCGCTCATGATCATACCGGCGAAGAAAGCGCCCAGCGCCAGCGATACGCCGAACAGCTTGGCTGCGCCGAAGGCGACGCCAAGAGCAATCGCCAGAACCGCCAGCCGGAACAATTCGCGCGACCCGGTATGAGCGACATAGTGCAGGATCCAGGGAATGACGCGGCGGCCGACCACCAGCATGACGATGACGAAGGCGACGACCTTGGCCAGCGTCATGCCGACGACGCCCCAGATGCCGTAGCTCGCCGGCAACGACAGCAGGCTGGCGTGGGTCTCGACCTGCTGCTGGCCGCCGAGCACGCCGGCCAGCGCCGGCAACAGCACCAGCGCCAGCACCATGGCGAGATCCTCGACGATCAACCAGCCGACGGCGATGCGGCCGCGTTCGGTCTCGATCAGCCGCCGCTCCTGCAGCGCGCGCAACAGCACCACCGTCGAGGCGACCGACAGGGCCAGGCCGAAGACCAGTCCGGCGCCCATCGACCAGCCGAGCAGCCAGGCGAGGCCGGCGCCAAGCGCCGTCGCGAAGCCGATCTGCACGATGGCGCCGGGCACGGCGATGGCGCGGACCGACAACAGATCCTTCAGCGAGAAATGCAGGCCGACGCCGAACATCAGGAGGATGACGCCGATCTCGGCCAGTTCGTTGGCAAGGCCGGCATCGGCGACGAAGCCTGGCGTGTTCGGCCCGACCAGAACGCCGGCGACGAGATAGCCGACCAGCGGCGGGATGCGGAAGCGGTTGGCGAGCGCGCCGAAGACGAAAGCCAGCCCCAGACCGGCGACGATAGTGGCGATAAGGGGCGTGTCATGCGGCATGATCTATGGAGCGCCTTTCAGAAATCGCGATGTCGGATATGCGCCGTCCGAAGCCGCCGCCTTTGCAATATGGCGGCGCGGCTGGCCATGAGGCAACCCGCAATGGCATGAAATCGGCGACAAGGACAGCGGACAACGGAGAACTGGCGGCGTCAACCCACCATCAGCCACCCGGCAGCATGCTCCGGGCTGCTGGCGGTCGATGCGCAAAAGCCGGTTGCGCGTTGCGGATGTCCGGTCAGGCTGCCTGCAGCAGGGTCTCGATGTCGACTATGGTGTGATTGGTCAGGGTCTTCGGTATTTCCGCCGCTATTTTCTCGGCAACCTCCTTGTGCAGTTTCCTGCGCATCTCGCCCAGCACCTGCGGCGGCGCGATCAGCACGATCTCCTTGAACGTGCCGCGATGGGCGAGCTTGTAGAGCCGCCCCGCAATCTCGTCGGCGAAACGCTCCTTGCCGAGACGGTGCCAGTCCGTGTCCTCGACCGCGCTGCGGTGGATGGAAGGACCGTCATTGTAGCGGCCGGGCCGGTCGCTGCCTTGATCGCGGCTGGCGGGATTGTCCTGCTCCATTTCCTGTATCACCTGGAGGTTAGGATGGAGCGTGTCGCCCTCATTGCGGAGGAACAGCGCTTTCTCGCCATCGGCCACCACGATCCACAGACCATGTTTCAGCTTGAGGTTGTTCACGGAGCGCTCCTTTTTCCTGGTTTCATTCCGGTTTCCAGGCACGTCGTTGGACCATTGCGGCAATCGCACGGCCAGGCCGGGTTCGCAGGGCAAACGCACGCGGAGGCGGGAATGTTCCGGTGGCGACTTTAATCTACTAGATTAGTAGAATTTAGGAAAATCTGTTTTGTTGCGCGCGCCGCTTGCCGCTAAAAGAGCCGGAGATCAAGGCCCGTAACATAGGCTTCAATCCGCCGGGAATGGCGATGTGGAATATTTTTCTCCTGGCTGTTACGCTTGCAGAAAAGCGATTGCTTCCCTCAAAGTGATGCGCGAGAGCGTTCCTTCTGCTTTTTCGCGCTCGCGCGTAGAACTGACCGCGTGTTCAGGATTCCGCCCGCAATGCCGCAAGCCACACCCAAGCTCAATGCCTTCCCGGTCTTCCTGCGGGTCGAGGGTGAAGCCGTGGCCATCATTGGCGGCGGCGAGCAGGCACTGGCCAAGGCGCGGCTGATCGGCCAGTCGAGCGCTGTATTGCGCATCATCACTGACGCCCCCGAGGCCGCGTTGCTGTCCTTCATCACTGCCACCGGCGCGACCCACATCGCCGCCGCCTACGATGCCGCGCATCTCGAAGGCGTGGTGATGGTGTTTGCCGCCAGCGGCGACGAAGCGCTCGACCGCCGCGTTGTCGAGGATGCCCGCCGGTTGGGCATTCCGGTCAATGCCGTCGACCGGCCGGAACTGTGCGATTTCTTCACCCCGGCGCTGGTCAACCGCGCGCCGGTCGCCATCGCCATCGGCACCGAAGGGGCAGGCCCGGTGCTTGCCCAGATGCTGCGGAGCCGCATCGACCGTATGCTGTCGCCATCGCTCGGCCCGCTTGCCGCACTTGCCGCTTCCTTGCGCGGCACTGCTGAAAAGCTGCTGTCGAAGGGCAATGCCCGCCGCCGCTTCTGGAGCGATTTCTTCGGCGGCGCGCCAGCCCGTGCCATGGAGGCGGGCGAGCCTGCGCAGGCGCATGATGCCGCCGTCGGCCTGCTTGCCTCGAACACACCGGTCTCGGGCCACATCGCGCTGGTGGGCGCTGGCCCCGGTGCCGAAGACCTTTTGACGCTGCGCGCCCACCGCCTGCTCATGGAAGCCGATGTGATCGTTTATGACGCGCTGGTGCCGGAGGCGATCGTCGCCATGGGCCGGCGCGACGCCGAGCGTCTGCCGGTCGGCAAGCGCAAGGGCTGCCACACCAAGAGCCAGGCCGAGATCAACGCGCTGCTGATCGAACTCGGCCGCGACGGCAAGCGCGTCGTGCGGCTGAAATCCGGCGATCCGCTGGTGTTCGGCCGGGCCGGCGAGGAAATGGCGGCACTTCGCGATGCCGGCATCGCTTATGAGGTGGTTCCGGGCGTTACCGCGGCGTTTGCCGCCGCCGCGGATTTCGAACTGCCGCTGACGTTGCGCGGCGTGTCGTCATCGATGGTGTTCACCACCGGCCACGACCTCAAGGGCAATTCGCTGCCCGACTGGGCCAAGCTGGCGATTTCCGGCGCCACGGTCGCCGTCTATATGGGCCGCTCGGTCGCGGCCGAGGTTGCCGGCCGGCTGATCGAGGCCGGACTGTCGCCGGACACTGCGGTCGCCGTGGTCGAGAATGCCAGCCTTGCCAACCGCCGCCGTTTCCACGGCACGCTCGCCGATCTGCCTTCGCTGGAGGCGCGCGCCGACCTTTCAGGGCCGGTGATGACCATTATTGGCGATGCAGTCGCCGGCGCCAATTTTGAACGTTCCGAGCCGCTCGCGGCAGGTTGGCATAACGATTTGGGGCATGAAGGCGCTGCTCAAGCTGCCGCCGAAGGAGTTGAACAGTGAAGGTTTTGACTGCAAACCGCCTCACCGACGGCATCGCCGTCTGGTATGCCGATGGCGGTTGGGCCGACACGGTCGACCATGCCGACATTGCCCACGACAAAGCGGCCGAGGACCGGTTGGAGGCGACCGGTGCGGCGGCCCATGCCAGCAACGAAGTGGTCGACGTCAACCTGATCGACGTGAGCGTCGTCAATGGCGTCGTTGAGCCGGTGCGGCTGCGCGAGAAGATCCGCGCCGCAGGCCCCACCATCCGCCACGATCTGGGCAAGCAGGCTGCCCGGGCGGCTTAAAGCTACAAATCAGATGAAACACGGGCGGACGCGCCCGGAAAGACCAGACTATGTACCGATACGATGAGTTCGACCATGATTTCGTTCAGGCCCGCGTCGCCGAGTTCAGCGACCAGGTCCAGCGCCGGCTCACCGGAGAGATCACCGAGGACCAGTTCCGGCCGCTGAGGCTGATGAACGGCGTCTACCTGCAGCTGCATGCCTATATGCTGCGCATCGCGGTGCCCTACGGCACGCTGAACAGCAAGCAGTTGCGCATGCTCGGCCATATCGCCCGCAAATACGACAGGGGCTACGGCCATTTCACCACGCGCCAGAACATCCAGTTCAACTGGCCGGCGCTGTCCGACATCCCCGCGATCCTGGCCGATCTGGCCAGCGTAGAGATGCATGCCATCCAGACCAGCGGCAACTGCATTCGCAATGTCACCGCCGACCACTTCGCCGGCGCTGCTGCCGACGAAGCCGCCGATCCGCGCCCCTATGCCGAGATCCTGCGGCAATGGTCGTCCGTGCATCCGGAGTTCTCGTTCCTGCCTCGCAAATTCAAGATCGCGGTGACGGGTGCGGAGCGCGACCGCGCCGCGATCCAGACACATGACATCGGCCTGCATTTGAAGAAGAACGCGGCTGGCGAGCTCGGCTTTGCCGTCTATATCGGCGGCGGTCAGGGGCGCACGCCGATGGTGGCCAAGAAGATCCGCGACTTCCTGCCGGAGGCGGATCTGTTGTCCTACTGCACGGCGATCCTGCGCGTTTACAACCTCTATGGCCGGCGCGACAACAAGTACAAGGCGCGCATCAAGATCCTCGTTCACGAGACCGGCGTCGAGGAGATCACCCGCCAGGTCGAAGCCGAATGGCAGGAGTTGAAGGACGCGGAGCTGAAGCTGCCGGAAGCCGACATCCGCGCCATCGACGCCTATTTCGCGCCACCTCAGCTCGGCGACCGGCCGGAAGGCGACGAGGCGGTCAAGCTGGCCCGGCTCGATTCGAAGAGCTTTTCGGGTTGGCTCGACCAGAATGTGGTGACGCATCGCCATCCCGACTATGCGGCGGTGACGATCTCGCTCAAGGGCATCGGCGAGGTGCCGGGCGATGCCTCGGACAGCCAGATGGAAGCTGTCGCCGACATTGCCGAGAAATATGCTTTCGACGAGCTGCGCGTCAGTCATGAGCAGAACCTGATCCTGCCGCATGTCGCACGCGCCGACCTCAAGGCGGTCCATGATGCGCTGGTCGATATCGGCCTGGCGACGGCCAACTCCAACCTGATATCGGACATCATCTCCTGCCCCGGCCTCGACTATTGCGCGCTGGCCACGGCGCGCTCGATTCCGATAGCGCAGGAGATATCTCAGCGCTTCGCCTCGCTGGAGCGGCAGCGCGAAATCGGCGAGTTGAAGCTCAAGATCTCCGGCTGCATCAATGCCTGCGGCCATCACCATGTCGGCCATATCGGCATTCTCGGCGTCGAGAAGAAAGGCGCGGAGCTCTATCAGGTCACGCTTGGCGGCTCGGCCGACGAGAACACCTCGGTCGGCGAGATCATCGGCCGCGGCTTCTCATCGGAAGAGATCACCGACGCCATCGAGCAGATCGTCGAGACCTATCTCGGCCTTCGACTCGATCCACAGGAAAAATTCATCGACGCCTACCGCCGTGTCGGTCCCGCGCCGTTCAAGGAGGCGCTCTATGCTGGCGAAGCCAAGGCCGCTTGACCGTATTGTCGACGTCGAGGCCGGCGTCGCCGCCGAGGCGGCGGGGCTCGACGCGCTCTACGGTCACCTGAGCCCGCTCAAGATCATCGAGCGGTCAGCGCGGGAATTGTTTGATGGCGAGATCGCCGCCGTTTCCTCCTTCGGCGCCGATTCGGCCGTGCTGCTGCACATGATTTCCGAAATCGACCGCACGCTGCCGGTCATCTTCCTCGATACCGGCAAGCATTTCGAGGAAACGCTCGGCTATCGCGACGCGCTGGTCGCCGATTTCGGGCTGACCGACATCAGGGTGATCACGCCCGACGAAGCGGCGCTCGAACGGATCGACCCGACCGGCAATCTGAACGAGACCAACACCGACGCCTGCTGCGATGTGCGCAAGGTCGAGCCGCTGGCGCGAGGCGTCGAGCCGTTCCGCGCCTGGTTCACTGGCCGCAAGCGCTTCCAGGCGTCGACGCGGGCGGCACTTCCGGTGTTCGAGGCGGTGGGTTCACGCATCCGCATCAACCCGCTGGCGCACTGGACGACGTCGGATCAGGCCGCCTACATGCGTTCGCATGCGCTGCGCGAAAATCCGCTGGTCGCCTATGGCTATCTGTCGATCGGTTGCTTCCCGTGCACGCAGCCGGTACAGCCGGGCGAGGACGCGCGCAGCGGCCGCTGGGCCGGGCACGCCAAGACCGAGTGCGGCATCCATCTGTCGGGGCTGGAGAAGTCGCTGACCGACGCATCGCTTTAGGAATTTTTGATGACCGAACCAACATCGGAGACCCGCCTCTGGACCCCGCAAGGTTTCCGGGAGGACGAGTGGGTCCATGCCGAAAGCGCCGAAGCGCTCACCGGCAATGGACGCTTTATCCTGCCGCTGCAGGCGTTCCTCGGGCTGGACCCGGAGGTGCGCCGCTCGGCGAAGGAGCGCCTCGGCGTTGAGCTTCAACCTGGAGACCAACTCGAAAAGATCGCCGACCTGCTCGACCAGCTGTCGCTGGTGGCGCTGGCCTTCCCGGCGTTCAATGACGGCCGCTCCTTCTCCAAGGGCGAACTGCTGCGCAGCCGCCATCATTTCGAGGGCGCAATACGCGCCACCGGGCAGGTACTGGTCGACCAGCTTCCGCATATGCTGCGTCTCGGCTTCGACGAGTTCGAAGTGTCGAACCCGGTGCTTTTGAAACGGCTCGAGGAAGGCCGCACCGGCGGACTTTCGCTGTATTACCAGCCGACCGCGAAGCCGGAGGTCAAAGATCCCAAATACTCCTGGCGGCGGGAGCGCGCCGGCTGATCGGACCCAGCCCACGATTTCGCCCGATCTGGTCGGACCAATTCCCAGATTCAGTCTTTTATTTTCCATATCCGCGCCGTAGGATAGGCCTATTATTTCGTTCAGCGAAATAAATATGACCACCAAGGGAGGAGCCGGGAATGGCTGGCAAGAAGATATTGATGCTCGTTGGCGAATTCAGCGAGGAATACGAAATTTTCGTCTTTGAACAGGCCATGCATGCGGTTGGCCATACGGTGCATGTCGTGTGTCCCGACAAGAAGGCGGGCGACATACTTAAGACGTCGCTGCACGACTTCGAGGGCCACCAGACTTATACGGAAAAGCTCGGCCACGACTACATCCTCAACAAGACTTTTGCCGAGGTGAACCCGGCCGATTACGATGCGGTCTATGCGGCAGGCGGGCGTGGCCCGGAATATATCCGCATCGACAAGCGCGTGCAGGCGCTGGTGCGGCATTTCCACGAGACCGGCAAGCCGATCTTCACCATCTGTCACGGTGTGCAGATCCTAATCGCGGTCGACGGTGTCGTGCGTGGCAGGGAAGTCGCCGCACTTCAGTATTGCGAGCCCGAGGTCACGCTGGCCGGCGGCATTTATATCGACGTCGCGCCGACCGGCGCCCATGTCGACGGCAATCTGGTGTCGGCCAAGGGCTGGCCAGGCCTGGCCGCTTTCATGCGCGAATGCCTGAAGGTGCTCGGCACCGAGATCCGCGACGGCAAGGCGCTTATGCGCGACGAGCGCAAGGCGGCCTGAGCAGGGGAGGCGGCCGCTGCACCAAGGGTGCGGCGGCTGCTCTACGCAGCCATGCGCGCTTCGCGGAACGATATAAGCTTGCTGCGGCTCTCGTCCCACAGCGCGAGCTTCACGCATCGCAGGCTGTCGAGAAGCGTGACGCGGCCGATTTTGCGCAGTTCTGGGTAGTCCCTGAGAACCTCCTGAAGACGGTAGCACGGCACTTTGGCGGAGAGGTGATGGACGTGATGGACGCCGATATTTCCGGTGAACCAGTTCAGCACCGGCGGCAGGTCATAATAGGACGAGCCGTGCAGGGCCGCATGCTGGAATTCCCATTCGGAATCCTTTGCCCACTCCGTCTCCTCGAACTGATGCTGGACGTAGAATAGCCAGATGCCGGCCGAGCCGGCGAGGACGACGATCGGCAAGTGGACGACCAGGAAGGCGCCGAGGCCGACGAACCAGATGAGGATGGCTGCAATGGACGCGATAGCGGCGTTGGTGGCCATGGACGATACCCATGGTGTCAGGCCGCTCCGCATCATACCGACCGGCAGCCTCTGTTCGAAGATGAAAAGCCATATGGGGCCAAGGCCGAACATGACCAGCGGATGACGATAGAGACGGTAGGAAAGCCGGCCCCGCCAGGACATCTGCCGGTATTCGGCGACGGTCAACGTCTTGATGTCGCCCATGCCGCGCTCGTCGAGATTGCCGGCTGTAGCGTGATGGGTGGCGTGGGCGCGCCGCCAGCAGTCATAGGGGGTCAGCGTCAAGACGCCGAGAACGCGGCCGATCCAGTCGTCGGCGTAGCGATTGGCAAAGAAAGAGCCGTGGCCGCAATCGTGCTGGATCATGAAGATCCGCACCAGAAAGCCGGCCGCCGGAAGGATAAGGAGAAGACCCCACCAATGACCATAGGAATAGGCAGCCGAGGACAGCGCCCATAGCGTGGCGAAAGGGATCAGGGTGATGGCAAGTTCAACAGCGCTGCGACGCCTGTCGGGCTTCTTGTAGCGCGCCAGAATCTTCAACCAGGCACGCTTGCTGTTAGCCACAGCTTCCGGGGAAATCATGTTCATCATGAAGCATAGGCGGCGCGTGGCGCTGCCGCAAGACAAAGATCACGCAAAATTACTGTGCGTAAATGTCGCGCGACTGTCAATTATGAGGGCATCTCGGGTTCAGTCGAACGAGCCCCCGGATCGCCACGCCTATCGGTTGCGTTGACCGGTGGCCAAGCTGCCCTCGATGCCGTCCAGGCGGTCGAGCAGCTCCTTAAAACGGTCGGGAATGTCGAGCTCGGTGCGGAATGCCGGCAGGGTTCGCAGAAAGCGCGTCGTGGCCTCCGTGCCGAACTGGCGCCTGATGTCGGCGTCGAGCCCTTCGCGTCTTTCGCCCTTGTTGTGGGCGCCCTTGTCGCGGGCGGCGTTATTGCGGGTCGTCATCTCAAAATCCTGTGTCGGCTTCGAAACTCCCCCGGCACAGGAATGGTTCCCCTATCGCAGCATCGTCGCAAGCAAATCCGCCGGTTAGAGTAAAATTTGAATTAAAATCGAAAGTCCGTGCTGCCTGCGGACAAAGTGCCGCCGGCGGCGTACAGTATCGCTTGGCCCTTGATTTTTGGCCGCCAAACCTCGATATCGGGCACAAATCCATACCATTCGAGATAACGGGAAACGGCGATGAGCGACCAGGCAAAAGACGAACGCGTGCCCGAGGATATCGAGGCGGCCGAAGCCGCTGCCGAGCGCGCGGAAGGCAGCGTCGATGGCGACTATGAAGCGCTTCTGCGGCTGATGAAGGAAAACGAAGATCTGAAGGACCGCGCGCTCCGCGCCGCCGCCGAGATGGAGAATCTGCGCCGTCGCACCGCGCGGGACGTTCACGACGCGCGTGCTTACGCGGTTGCCAATTTCGCCCGCGACATGCTGTCGGTGTCGGACAATCTGCGCCGGGCGCTGGACGCCATTCCGGCCGAGGCAGCGGCGTCGGGCGATGCCGGCTTCAAGGCGCTGATCGAGGGTGTCGAGATCACCGAGCGCGCCATGCTGTCGGCGCTGGAGCGGCATGGGGTGAAGAAGCTCGAGCCCGAAGGCGAGAAGTTCGACCCGAATTTTCACCAGGCGATGTTCGAGGTGCCCAATCCGGCAGTGCCGGCCAACACGGTGGTCCAGGTCGTGCAGCCCGGCTATTCGATCGGCGAGCGGGTGCTGCGGCCGGCCATGGTCGGCGTCGCCAAGGGCGGTCCCAAGCATGTGGCTGCTGAAGCCCCGGTCGAGCCCGGCCCGGTCAATGAGCAGGCTGAGAAGGATGCGTAGTTAGGGGAGGGAATAGGCAGTAGGCAGTAGGCAGTAGGGAAACTAAGGCGATCGTATCAATCGCGCGGCTTCGTGTTATTTATACTCCCTAACTCCTAATCCCTGCTGCCCACTGCCTCATGCCCTTGAACCCGATCGACGTTCTCGACTATGCCGGCGTCGCCGTCTTCGCGGCGACCGGAGCGCTTGCCGCTTCGCGCAAGCAGCTCGACATTATCGGCTTTCTGTTCCTGGCCAGCGTCACCGGTATTGGCGGCGGCACGTTTCGTGACGTCATCCTCAATCTGCCGGTCTTCTGGGTCGCCAACTCTGGCTATGTGCTGATCTGCGCGGCGGTGGCGATGCTTGTCTTCTTCGCAGCGCATCGTCTCGAATCCCGCTGGAAATTACTGCTCTGGCTCGACGCCGTCGGCCTCGCCGCGTTTTCGGTGATGGGTGCCGCCAAAGGCCTGGCCATTACCGGCTCGCCGGTGGTGTCCGTCGTCACCGGCGTGCTCACCGCCACGTTCGGTGGGATATTGCGCGACCTGCTGGCCGGTGAGCCGTCAGTGCTCCTGAGACCTGAAATCTATGTCACTGCCGCCCTTGCGGGCGCGACCCTGTTTACAACAGGCGATCTCGCTGGACTGCCGCCGCTCGCATCGGGCCTGGCGGGCTTCGCCGCGGCATTCCTGGTGCGCGGCGGCGCGCTCAAATTCGGCTGGGCCTTTCCATCCTACAAGAGCCGCCCTGGTCGGCGGCCGGAAGATATTTCCTGAAGGGAGGGACTAGGGATTAGTCAGTAGTCAAAGGAGCGCGAATCCTAGCGTCTTCACTACTGCCTACTGCCTACTGCTACTCAGGCGGCGAAACGCTGTGCTTCGCCGCCATAGTAATTGACGTAGCGGGCGCCGATCTCCTTGACCGGCATCACCACGAACACGTCGACCGTCGAGAATTCGCGGTCGATGACGCAGCCGTCACCGATGCGCGCGCCGACGCGCAGATAGCCCTTGACCAGCGGCGGCATCGCCGCGATCGCGGCTTTGGCGTTGACGGCCTCGATCGGCATCAGGTCCATGGAGCAATAGCGCCCGGGGACCGCGCGCACGTCCCAAGCCGAATTCGTGCGGCAGTGATGGGCGAGATAGGTCAGCGCTTCGGCATGCGCCGCCGGCACGGTGCCGTGGAACGAGGCGCAACCGGTCATCACGCCGATCCCATAGTGATTGATATAGGCCCAGATGCCCTGCCACAGCGCCTCGATGGTGCGCTTCGAGCGGTATTCCGGCAAAACGCAGGAGCGGCCGAGCTCGAGGAAACGCTGTCCAGGATGGCGGGCGATGAGCTTGGTCAGCTCGAATTCGCCCTCGGAATAGAAGCCGCCGGCGGCGGCTGCAATCTCCTGGCGCAGCAAGCGGTAGGTGCCGACGATGCGGCGGTGCTCGGGACCGGAGAGCGAGGTGTCGAAGACGAGCAGATGATCGCACAATGGATCGAAGCGGTCGGCATCGCGCCGGTCCTGCACCTGGAACAAATCCTTCCTGGCGCCGAGCTCGTCATAGAATACCCGGTAACGGACCTCCTGGGCGGCGGCGATCTCAGCCTCGTTGCGGGCGAGCCGCACTTCAAGGTTGCCGATGCGGCCGAGAGATGCGCCTTTAATGACGGCATCGACATTCCGCCCGGCGAGCAAGGCGCTGCTGGCGTTCGGCCGAGTGTCACATTCCGGCATGACTGTATGCACGAGTGATTCTCCTTCGAGCCATCCCTCTTGGCACGGGGATACGGTGTAGGTGCAACAGGATTGTGACAGTACCGTGATACGGTGCCGCGGGCAATACTTCGTCGGCTGGCTATCGCGTGACCTGGGGAACCAGAATAGGTTTCCCGGGAAAGGATCATGCCAAAAAGTCGCCGCCTCGAGGGCGTCCGCAGAGGCGATGTCAGGCCGCCACCTGGCCCTCGACGGCGTGGACAAGCGCATCGGGATCGAGCGGCTTGGTGACGAAGCCGCTGGCGCCATGGGCAAGCACGGCGTGGCGGGTCTTTTCCTGGCTGTCCGCCGACAGCACCATGATCGGAACCGGTGGCGCGGCGGTTTCCTCCTCGTGGCGGCGGATGGCGGCGATGGCGTCCAGCCCATCCATGACGGGCATGTGCAGATCCATCAGCACCACGTCGAAGCGATGCTTGTGGCCGGTGCCGATGACGGCCTCGACGGCAGCCTTGCCGTTGCCGACCACTTTCACCCGATGCCCGGCCTTCAAAAGCGTGGCGCGGGCAAGCATGGCATTGATATCGTTGTCTTCCGCGATCAGTACGGACAGGCCATGCTGGCGGCTGCCGATGACGCGCACGGATGGCGCGCCAGGCTTTTCCGCCTCTGGCGGGGCGTGCGCCGACGCGTGGCTGGTCAAAAGCACGCGCAGCAGCGTCTCACCGCGCACCGGCCTTGCCAGGAATGTGGCATAGCCGTTGGCGCGGAACTCGCCAAGCATGCCGCGGTCCGTCGGCGCGATCAGCGTGATTGCCTCACATTCGACAAAGCCGCTCTGGCGAAGACGCTTGAGCAACCTGCCGTCACTTTCTTCCATGGCCGCGTCGATCAGGAGCAGGTCGCAGTTTCCGGCGAAGGGCGCTGCCTGGGCAGCGGTCGCGGCCAGATCGACCTTGCCGCCATTGGCGCGGATGGTGCGGGCAATGGCGTCGGCCTCGATGGCATTCTTCGACAGGATCACCGCGTGCCGGCCCGAGAGCGCATTCTGGCGGTTCTGCGGCGCCTCGGTGGCCGATGCCGCGGGGATTTCGAAGATGAATTCCGAGCCTTGGCCGAGCTGGCTTGACACGGAAATCGTGCCGCCCATGGCGATCACCAGGCGCTTGGAGATGGCAAGGCCGAGACCCGCGCCGCCATGCGTGCGGGTCGAGGTGCCATCAGCCTGTTCGAATTCCTCGAAGATGCGGTCCAGGTCGTCCTCGTGCAGGCCGGGACCGGTGTCGGTTATGGTGAAGCGTATGCGGTCGGTGGTGTCGGTGCGGGTGCGGGCGACGGTCACCAGCACGCCGCCGCCGTCGGTGAACTTGATGGCGTTGCCGATGAGGTTGAGCAGCACCTGCCTGACCCTTCCCGGATCGGCTGATATCATCTGCGGCACATCGGGTTCGACGTGGCAGCCAAGGCCGATATTCTTGGCGAAGGCGCGTGCCGCCAGGAGCTCGATGATGTTGTCGGCAGTCTCGCGCACCGACATTGGCTGCGGTTCGGGGTCGAAGCGGCCGGCCTCGATCTTCGAATAGTCGAGCAGATCCTCGATCAGCGCCAGCAGGGCGCTGGCGGAGGTGGAAACGGCACCAACATAGGTCCGCTGTTCGGGCGAAAGGCTGGTGTCCGCCAAGAGCCTGGCCATGCCCATGATGCCGTTCATCGGCGTGCGGATCTCATGACTGACGGTGGCGAGGAAGCGCGACTTGGCCTGGCTTGCATATTCCGCCCGCTCGCGGGCGGTAATGAGCGACGATTCAGCGCGCTTGCGGGCGGTGATGTCGCGGGCGATGGCGCGATGCGACACCGCACCGCTGCCCTTGTCGCGCACCGACAGTTCGATCCACGAGAACCAGCGCGGACCGCCCGGCGTGCGGATGGCGACATCGGTGGAGCTCAGGCATTCATGATCGGAAAAGGCGGCATCGGGAACGATGCCGACATCGATGCCGAGTTCGGCCAGCGTCTTGCCGGCAAGGTCGCGCTGGTCGGTTTCGACAAGATCGGCGAAGACCTTGTTGGCATAGACGATGTGGCCGTCGCGGTCGCGGTGGACGACGAGATCGCCGAGCGCGTCGATCAGCCCGCGAAAGCGTTCCTCGCTCTCCTGCATCTCCCACATGCGGTCGGCCAGCGTTTCGATCTCGGCGCGGCTGCGAGCGGTCGTCTCGTCGAGCAGGGCGACTGTGCGGCGCTCGGTGCGTTTGGCACGCAGATGCATGGCTATACCGGCAATGCCGGTCGCCAGCAGGCCGACAGTGATAAAGATCGGCGCCCCTGTCAGATGGGCAAGCCCCGCCATCACGACGATGGCAATGAGCGTCAGGAACGGCAGGCCTTCGCGGTTGGCCCTGGGCAGTTCCGGCGCCAGCGGCGGCGCGGCGACGATCTGCCGCCTTGGCGCCTCAGGGCCGGTCCCATTGACGCTCTCGGCACTCTGCGTCTCTTTGATGCCGGGTTCCGCGATCATGCGGAACCTTTGCCAGATAGAGATTATGGAAAATTGTGGCGGATCGTTCGAATTTTAGCGATCGCGCGGCTTTTGCCGCTCCCCGGCTAAAGATGAAGCTCACATATCCACCACCACGCGGCCACGGATCTTGCCCTCGACGATGTCATGCGCGGCGCCGATGATGTCGTCGAAGCCGATGGTCGTGGACAGGCTGGCAAGCTTCTGGTGGTCGAGGTCCGTGCCGATACGGCGCCACGCCTCCATGCGGACCGCCTTCGGCGCCATCACCGAATCGATGCCGAGCAGGCTAACACCGCGCAGGATGAAGGGGGCGACGCTTGCCGGCAGGTCCATGCCGCCGGCCAGGCCGCAGGCGGCGACCGCGCCGCCGTAGGAGGTCATCGACAGCACATTGGCCAGCGTGTGGCTGCCGACCGCGTCGACGCCGCCGGCCCAGCGTTCCTTGGCGAGCGGTTTGGCCGGCTGGGCAAGCTCGTCGCGCGAAATCACCTCCGCGGCGCCGAGCTCGATCAGATAGGGGCTTTCGGCGTTGCGGCCGGTCGAGGCGATGACATGATAGCCAAGGCTGGACAGGATCGAGACGGCGACCGAGCCGACACCGCCGGCGGCGCCCGTCACCACCACCGGGCCGCGATCGGGCACGATGCCGTGCCGCTCCAGCGCGATGACGCAAAGCATGGCCGTGTAGCCGGCGGTGCCTACCGCCATGGCATCATGCGGGCTCATACCGTCCGGCAACGGCACCAGCCAGTCGCCCTTGACGCGGGCGCGCCCGGCATAGGCGCCGAAATGCGTTTCGCCGACGCCCCAGCCGTTCAAAATGACCTTGTCACCCTTGCGCCAGTCGGCATGGGAAGACGAGGTGACGGTGCCGGCAAAGTCGACGCCCGGCACCAGCGGCCAGCGGCGGATCACCGGCGCCTTGCCTGTTATGGCAAGCCCATCCTTGTAGTTCACCGTCGTTGCCTCGACGGCGACGGTGATATCGCCTTCCATCAGGTCGGCTTCGGTCAGGTCGGTTACGGCGACCGATTGCTTCTTTTCGGCGTCGCGCGAGACGAGAATGGCTTTGAAGGTTTCGGACATTTTTTCTCCTCGGGCTTCGAATGTGTGGCGGCAGGTGGCTGAGGTCAATCGTTCAGGCGTCAGGACCTTCGGCGTTCGGATCTTGAGGCCGCGCTTCGCGTCGCCAGCCGATGAGTTCGTCGAAGACGACCAAAACCGCTCCCACCGAGATAAAGGCATCGGCAAGGTTGAAGACGGCGAAGGACCAGACCGGCGTGTGGAACAAAATGTAGTCGATGACATGACCATGGACGGCGCGGTCGAGCAGATTGCCGAGCGCGCCGCCGATGATCAGCGCAAAGCCGATGCGGGCAAGCAGCTGGCCGGCCGGGGTGCGGGCCGCGAGATAGAGCACGAAAGCGACAACCAGGGTTGCGATGATCACCAGGCCCGTGTCACCGAAGGACGAAAACATCGAGAAGGCAATGCCGGTGTTGTAGGTGCGGTAAAGAGCCAGGAACGGCACAAGATCGAGCTTTTCCTGAAAGGGCAGGCCAGTCTCGACCAGGTGTTTCACCCATTGGTCAAGTGCTACTGCCGCAACGACCAGCAGTGCGTAGGGGGACCATGATTTCACCACTGAAACTTCACCATTTTGGATTTCACGGCTTGACGTCCTCCGGGGCAAGTTTCAGCGCGCCGCGCCGGATCTCGAACAGCATTACGCCGGTCGCCACCGCGAGATTGAGCGAATCGGCGCGGCCGGCTTGTGGAATCCTGAGCAGCCTGTCGCAGTTTTCGGCGAGGTTTTCCGGCAGGCCCTGCTGCTCGTTGCCCATCACCAGCAGCACCGGGCCTTTGGAAAAATCGACGGAGCGGTAGTCCACCGCGCCCTTCAGATGCGTGCCGGCGACGAGACCCGGAAAGCTTTTTCGCCAGGCAAGGAAGGCTTCCGGCGTCGTCTTGGCGACCGGCACGGCGAAGATAGAACCCATGGTTGCGCGCACGGTCTCGACCGAAAAAGGATCGGTGGTCTCGCCGACCAGGATCACGCCGCTCGCGCCGACGGCATCGACTGTGCGGATGACCGTGCCGAGATTGCCGGGGTCGCGCACCCGGTCGAGCGCCACCCAGACATCGCCATCCCGGGCGCGGATGTCTTTCAACGGCAGGATCTTCTGTGAGAAGACGCCGACCACCATCTGCGGGTTGTCGCGGCGGGTTATGGCGACAAGCACCTTTTCCGAAACTTCGAGAACGGTGCCGCCGGCGGCAACCGTGCGCGCGGCGGCCTTTTCTACCGCCGCATTGCCACGTCCGGCCTTGGCGAAAACCAGCGTCTTGATCTGCCAGCCGAGATCGAGCGCATCGATCACCAGTTTCAGTCCCTCGGCCATGAAGGCATTCTGCTGGTCGCGAAATTTCTTGAGCGCCAGCGCCTTGATGTCCTTGATCAGCGGATTGGCGAGGCTGGTGACCTCTTTCACCTGGCCTGGCGCGCCTGCGTGCCGCTCGTTCATTTGGAACCCCCGGGCATTCAAGCCACCCAGCGCGAGAACAGCGAGGTCGACAGCGCCCGCCCGGCGGATTGTTCGCGGATGATCAGTTCGCCGGACTCCACCGTGCCGCCCATGCCGGCAAAGGTGTCGCGCATCAGGGCATGGATGGCGAAGAAGGAGGCGCGGATCGAATAGGCGGTCAGCACCACGGCTAGCGGCCTTGGCGTCAGGATCGAGCGGCAAAGGTCGGTCAGGGCAGGGAGGTCCTCGAACAGCTGCCAGACCTCGCCCTTGGGGCCGCGGCCATAGGCTGGCGGGTCGAACAGGACAATGTCGTAGCGGCTGCCGCGGCGTTCCTCGCGCTCAGCGAATTTCATCGCGTCATCGACGATCCAGCGGATCGGCTTTTGCGACAGGCCGGCCATCTCCTGGTTTTCGCGGGCCCAGCCGATCGCCTTCTTGGAGGCGTCGACATGAGTGACCTCGGCGCCGGCGCGGGCTGCCACCAGCGAGGCAAGTCCGGTATAGCCGAACAGGTTAAGCACTTTCACCGGTCGCTTCGCCGCCGCGATCAGTCCGGCCATGTGGTCCCAATGCGAGGCCTGTTCGGGGAAGACCCCGACATGGCGAAACGAGGTAAAACGGCCGAGATAGTCGATGCCGTCATGCTTCATCGGCCAGGTTTCGCCGAGCGGCGTCCTGGGGAAGCGCCAACGGCCGATGCCTTCCTCGTCGGTATCGCCGGTGAAAATGGCGTCGGCACGGTCCCAGTCCCTTGCCGGCAGCGCCTTTTGCCAGATCGCCTGGCCCTCGGGCCGCACAATGCGGTAGGGGCCGTATTGTTCGAGCTTTTGCCCGGCGCCGCTGTCGAGCAACGCGTAATCGGCGTTGGGCGCCACTTCGAGGATTACCGGAAGACGTTCGGCGGGCAAGGCGCCGTCGCGGCGCGCAAGGATGCGCGGCGCGGGCTTTGGTTCGGACCGTTCTCTCGTCTCATGGCGCTCGCCCGGTTTTGCGTCCGGCCTGGCCGCTGCGTGAGCCTCCCGCGGGCGCGCCTGTTCCGCTCCGCTTTTGGCGAACTGCGAGCGGCTATCGCGGCGTTTGTCGCGAAAAGGTTTCAAGGCGGAGCATCTCCGGACGGCGGCTTGGCCCGCTTCTGCCACAGCCCATCCAGCGGCGCAACAAACGCGGTTGCTCGACGACTCGGGAAGGGTCAGCCATGCCTAATGGAAAGCAAGCCGACAATCAGCGACATGAAACCCGCGGCCTTGATGCCAGCCACGACCATA
This sequence comes from Mesorhizobium sanjuanii, assembly GCF_002529485.1. Classification (NCBI taxonomy): domain Bacteria; kingdom Pseudomonadati; phylum Pseudomonadota; class Alphaproteobacteria; order Hyphomicrobiales; family Phyllobacteriaceae; genus Mesorhizobium; species Mesorhizobium sanjuanii. The sequence continues at coordinate 9,382 of NZ_NWQG01000079.1, read as the reverse complement.
TGGCCGGTTTCCCAGCGCAGCCGGATCGCTTCGAAATTGTCCGGGATCGGTCCGGGAACCCAGGTGGCCAGGACATCATTGGCCGGTTTGACGAGAACAGACCACGCAGCGAGCGACGCTGCATAAAGCAAGGCTGCGGCCAAGACGAACCAAAACGCCGGGCGGTCGTCACGCAACATCCATGCGAGAAGCCCCGGGCAACCAATCGCTGCCAGGTCCAGGGGTGCGCCAATGATTAGGAATAGCAAGAACTGGCCGTTGAAGACGGTGGCTTCGCGCCACAGAGAAGGTGACCACGTCGTCAATCGAGGGAGCGATTCCAGCACATGGGCGAAAGATGGTCCTAGGCTGAGTGCCGCCACCGTGGCGGTCAGAATGGACCAGAAGAAGAGTAACCCGCGTATCTGCGTCATCTCCAGACAACGAGGCGACGCCAAAGGCGTTCCCGTCGGGAACCATTGCATTCGTTCACGGTAACGATGTGGAACATCACGAGCACCGTCCATGGTGACAATTCTGCTGACATCAGGCTGGCAGCAGGGTTGTGCAACAAGCGTTCTGTCAAACCGGGGATTCGGACAGAGGAGAACAAGATGGACTTCGTTTCAATCCGTGTCATTACCGACCAGATCCGGCCTCTGGTGGAATTCTATGAAACGATCACCGGGCTCACTTCCACGTGGTTTACCGAGGACTTCGCCGAACTGGCGACGACTTCCTGCACGCTGGCGATCGGCAGTACGCGCACCCTGGCGCTGTTCGGGGCGGATGTGGCGCAACCTGCCTCCAATCGGTCCGCGATCATTGAGTTTTGCGTGGGTGACGTCGATGCGGAATATCGCAGGCTGGCGAACGCTGTCGACGACTTCGTACAGGTGCCGACGACAATGCCATGGGGTAATCGATCGCTGCTGCTGCGTGACCCGGATGGAAATCTGGTCAACTTGTTCACGCCCGTCACGACCGAAGCCATCAAGAAATTCGACCGCAAAGGCCGATTTTTCGACGGCGAACGGCGCCAGTGAAGAGCCGCAAACGCTACTGCCGGAGCGCTCCGTAGACGGCGATGCCGGCGGCGAGGTCCTCGAGAGCCGCGCCGACCGATTTGAAAAGCGTGATCTCGCCGGGGCTCCGGCGGCCTCTCTTCTCGCCGCGCGCCAGTTCATGCAGGTCGGCGACGATCGCTTCAGGCTTCAGCACGCCGGAGGCCAGTGGCTGGACGATGTCGCCGGCTTCCTTGGTGGCGCCGGCGCGGGTGTCGACATAGACGCGGGCGCGCGCAATCGCGTCGTCGTCGCTTTCGCGCATATCGGGCGTGAAGCCGCCAACCAGGTCGACATGGGTTCCCGGCCGCAGAAGCGCGCCTTTGATCAGCGGTGTGGTCGTGATGGTCGCCGACGAGACGATATCGGCCTGGCCGAGTTCGGCGTCGAGATCGCTGGCGGCTTCCGCCGCAAAACCTTCGGCGCGCAAATTTGCCGCAACTTTTTCCGCATTGGCCGGCGTGCGGTTCCAGATGTGGATGGTCTTGATCGGCCGCACCGCCGAATGCGCCTTGGCAAGAAACGGCGACAGCGCGCCGGCGCCGACCACCAGCAGCCGCGAGGCGTCCTCGCGGGCGAGATAGGAGGCGGCCAGCGCCGAGGCGCAAGCCGTGCGCCACTGCGTCAGCCGCTGGCCGTCGATCATGGCCTCGGGCTCGCCGGTGGCGCCGTCGAGCAGGAGGTAAAGCCCCATCACGGCGGGCTTGCCGAGGGCATTGTTGTCGGGCGACACGGTGACGATCTTGACGCCGATATGGCCGCCCGTCGAGGTGCCGGCGGCGTTGAAGTCGGTCCAGGCCGGCATCAGCAACAGCGTCGAGGCCGCGCCGTCGGGCCGTTCGACCGTGTGGTGATGCCTGACCGGTTGCACCGCTCCATCGCGAAAGGCGGCGCGCAGCGTCTCGACCAGCCCGGGAAAGGTGAGCGCATGATCGACCTCGGCGGCCGAAATGGTCAGCATCGAAAGCTCCGTGGAGGAAAAAACGCCAAACCGATTTTCAGTTCGTTGTTGGCTTCGGCAAGGCTGACCCTTGGGCCTGGCCTTGCGGCACTGACGGTGCGCGGCTGACCGCCTGGCGCAGGTTCTCGGCCTCGACGCCGCGCTGACGCGCCAGCTTGCGGTAGCGGCCCTGCTTGGCCCATGTCGCCAGGCTGCCGATGATCATGCCGATGGCAAGAGCCAGGAACAGGAAGATGAACAGCGGCAGCGTCAGCGTCAGCGCCGGATTGCCGGGATTGAACGGGTCGAGCGTGAAGGCCACCAGTTCGCGGTTGGCGACAGCCAGCGCAATCAGGATGACGGCCAGCGGCACGAAGACCACGATGAGGATGAAGCGATTGAACATGTTTTTTCCGTCGGAGGAACTTGTCGACAGGCTGGATGCCGCGGACGCGGCGTCTATTTGCCGCCGTTCAGCCTTTCACGCAATTCCTTGCCCGTCTTGAAGAACGGCACCCATTTCTCCTCGACCTCGACGGATTCGCCGGTGCGCGGGTTGCGGCCGGTACGGGCTGGACGGTTCTTCACCGAAAAAGCACCGAAGCCACGCAACTCGACCCGGTTGCCCTCGGCAAGGGCATCGGTGATCTCGTCGAAAATCGCGCCAACAATGTTTTCGACATCGCGCAGGAAAAGGTGCGGGTTGCGCGTGGCGATAATCTGCACAAGTTCGGACTTGATCATCAGAAGGGTCCCCGTGAAAGCGGTGCGGTCAAAATTATCAGGATGATTTTATTTGCTTTTTCACTCGTCCCAAGCGGCTCCTCAAGGGTGCCAGACGGAAACGAGACCGTCAAGAAACAAGCGATCCGCTCCGATTTCATGAATGAAGTCGCCTGCATGGTCAGGCAGGCCGAGCGCGCTGCCGATGGTTTTCGCCATCGCCTTGGAGAACAGGAAGCCGCCGCGCGCTTCGGTATTCTTCCACTCGACCACCTTGAGCTTGGCATCGACGCCCTTGGTTGCGAGCCAGTCGATCGCCTCGGTTTCACCGCCGACCGCGTCGATCAATTTGTTGGTGACAGCCTGCCGGCCGGTGAAAATCGACCCGTCGGCGAGTGCCAGAGCTTGCTCATGGGTCATCTTGCGGCGTTCGGCGACGATGCCGACGAACCAGTCATAGCTGTCGAGGATGAGCTTGCGGACCATGGCACGTTCGTCATCATTGGTCGGCTTGAAGGGCGAGGGCGAGGCCTTTAACGGCGAGGATTTCACTTCCTCCAGCTTGATGCCGAGCTTGTCCATAAGGCCGCTGACATCAGGATACTGGATCAGCACGCCGATAGAGCCGATGATCGAGGATTTGCGCGCGACGATATGATCGGTCGCGGTTGCGATCATGTAGCCCGCCGACGCGGCGAGCGTGCCGACCTGCGCCACTACAGGCTTGTCGGCGGCCAGCTTGCGCACTTCCTCGTAGATCGATTCGCCGCCGACGGTGGTGCCGCCCGGCGAATCGATCGACAGGATCACAGCTTTCACCTTCGGGGACTGGCGGATGGTCTCCAGCCGCTTGATCAGCTCTTCGTCCTCGGTGATGGTGCCCTCGATCTTGACCTTGGCGATATGATCGACCGCCGCGCCGGTGAAATCGTCGCCGTAGATCCAGGTCGAAAGGGCAATCAGCCCGGCTGCCGCGACAACAAGCGCGGCAACGCGCCAGAATGTCAGCTTGCGGCGCAAGCGGCGGCGGTCGATCAGGTCGTCGGCTCTCAGTGCCATGGTCAGCCTCGTCGTCGGTGGGAAGAGATGCTTTTAAAGCAACCATCCGCGCCCGGCTACCGTTTCCTGACGCGCCTGCGTCAAAGACAGACCCCCGACATTCGCAAACCGGAATGTCATGAGATGTCAGGCCTGTCCACAGGCTCTAACGCATTGCGTCCTTATCTGGTATGACGTGCAGATTGCGCCGGGTGCATTGTCGTTCGCTTAGCAAAATCGTCACATTTTTGCGGTTTTCCTCGGCTTGTGCTTGCTTGGGGACGTTGGCATCCCACCTATAGGGTGCTTGCGGGCAGGGGTTTAGAAGAAACAGTCATGTTGGCCAGACCGATCGAACCAACCAACACCGAGGCGGAGTTGGCACCCCCGGCCGTAGGCCCGACGCGGGGCGACGCCTTCGACGTCGCCCAGCGCCATTCGCGGCGCGTGCGTGTCTTGAAGCTGGCGGTGCCGCTGATCGCGACGGTGATCGCGGTCGCTTTCCCGGTCTATTCCTATCTCGCGGCCCCTGTATCGTTCTCAATCCAGACCGATGGCAGCGCCTTTGCCAATGGCAAGCTGGTGATGGCCAATCCCAAGCTCAACGGGTTCACCAAAGAGAAGCTGCCCTATTCGATGACGGCCTTGCGCGCCATACAGGACGTCGGCAAGCAAGGCATCATCGATCTGGAGGGTATCAATGCCAAATTGCCGATCTCGACCGACAATGTGGCGGCCATCAATGCCTCGCACGGCATCTACAATCGCGACGGCAACACGATGAACCTGACCAGCGATGTCACCATAACCACCACCGATGGCTTGGAGGCAAAGTTCAAATCGATCTTTCTCGACATGGGCAAAGGCACTATGAAGACGAGCGACCCCGTCGATGTCAGCCGTGGCGGGTCGCGGATCACCGCGCAATCGATGTCGATTCAGGACAATGGCAAGATCGTGGTTTTCGAGAACAAGGTGCAGGTCAACATCGATCCCGCCAGCTTGAAGGCGGCAGAGGCAGAGAGCGGAGAAACCAATGCGGCTCACTAGTTCGGCACGGTTCGTGGCTACGGCTTCGGCGTTGCCGATCCTGGCACTCGTCCTGGGAACGGCGCCGGCGCTGGCGCAATCCAAGGCCACCAGCCAATTGTCGGGCCTCAAATTGTCCGGCGACAAGCCTATCCAGATCGAAAGCGACAAGCTCGAGGTCCGCCAGGCGGACAGCGTCGCCGTGTTCACGGGCAATGTCAGCGTCGTCCAGGGTCCGACCGTGCTCAAGGCCGGCAAGATGACGGTCTACTACGTCAAGGACGCCGGCGCCGCGAAGGACGCCGCCGCCAAGGGCGCGGCGGCCGCGGGCGCCGCGATGACCGGCTCGGCCAACATCGACCATCTGGAAGTCGACAACAAGGTCTACATCAAATCGGACGACCAGGTCGCCACCGGCGACCGCGGCACCTTCGACATGAAGAGCGAAGTGCTGGTGCTTTCAGGCAGCAAGGTCGTGCTTTCGCAAGGCGACAATGTGCTGGTCGGCTGCAAGCTCACCGTGCAGATGAAGAGCGGCCTGGCCCAGGTCGATGCCTGCGGCGGCCGCGTCATGATGTCGATCACGCCGCCGGCGAAGTCGGGAGCAGCGAAGAACTGATGGCCGGCCTGTCATCGCTGCTGGCGCGTCTTCCAGGACGCGCCGCCAGCAAGCTCGCGGCCCCGGTCACCGTCGATACGGCAAAGTTCAAGGGCACCTTGATCGCCAAGGGTCTGACCAAGAGCTACAAGGGCCGCAAGGTCGTCAGCGGCGTGACGATAGGCGTGCGTGCCGGAGAGGCGGTGGGGCTGCTTGGCCCCAACGGCGCCGGCAAGACGACCTGCTTCTACATGGTCACCGGCCTGGTGCCGGTCGACGAAGGCACGATCGAGATCGATGGTTTCGACGTCACCTCGATGCCGATGTACCGGCGTGCCCGCCTCGGCATCGGCTATCTGCCGCAGGAAGCGTCGATCTTTCGCGGCCTGAGCGTGGAACAAAATATCCGCGCCGTGCTCGAAGTGGTCGAAAAGAGCCGCAAGGAGCGCGAGCGCAGCCTCGACGAACTGCTCGAAGAGTTTCATATCAGCCATCTGCGCAAGGCCCCGTCGCTGTCGCTGTCGGGCGGTGAGCGGCGACGCCTCGAGATCGCGCGCGCGCTGGCGACGCGTCCTGCCTATATGCTGCTCGACGAACCTTTCGCCGGCATCGATCCGATCGCCGTAGCCGATATCCAGCAGCTTGTGCGCCATCTGACGGCACGCGGCATCGGCGTGCTCATCACCGATCACAATGTCCGCGAAACGCTCGGCCTGATAGACCGCGCCTACATCATCCATGCCGGCCAGGTGCTGACCCATGGCCGGGCCGACGAAGTGGTCGCAAATCCGGATGTGCGCAGGCTTTATCTCGGCGAGGGATTTACGCTCTGAGCGTGAAATCATGTCCCGGCATGATTTTTCGGGAATCTTCGGTCAGTTTGTTCAGTTTTCTCGGAGATAACGCTCGTCTGAGCCGGTTTTGCTCGTCATCGCCTTGACAAGCAAAAGCCGGGCCAGTTTCATGCGTGCCGGCGAAAATTCTTTTTCCGGCAGTTCGCGTGGGTAAAGTCCTGATGCGTAGAAGGGGCGTTTGAACCAGACCATGGCGTTGGCGGCAAAATTACAGCTACGACAGTCCCAGTCGCTGGTGATGACGCCGCAACTCATGCAGTCGATCCGGCTGCTGCAGTTCACCCATGTCGAGCTCGAGCGCTTCATCGACGACGAGATCGAGCGCAACCCGCTGCTCGAGCGTGCCGAGCCGCAGGACGATGCCGCCAGCGACCAGGCCCAGAAGGCCGACGCCGCGCCGGAAGTGATCGGCGACTGGTTCGAGGCAGAGACGGCGTGGAGCGCCGAGGCGATCTCGGAAAAGCTGGATACCTCCCTGGAAAACCTGTTCCCCGACGATCCCGGCACGAGTGAGCGGCTCGGTCCCGACCTGACAGCGCAATGGAAATCGGCGTCCGGCAACGGTTCCAGCTCGTCGTCGTCCGAAGGCTTCGACGCGGCGGACATGGCTGCCGCCGCGATCACGTTGCGCGATCACGTCGGTGAACAGGTCGCGCTGGCTTTCGCCGACCCGGCGGCACGCCTGATCGCCGGTGAGCTCGCCGATGGCCTCGACGAGGCCGGTTACATGCGCGCCGACATGGCCGAGATCGCCGCCCGCCTCGGCGCCAGCCAAGCAGCGGTGGCGAAGGTGCTGGCGGTCTGCCAGGCCTTCGAGCCGGTCGGCATTTTCGCACGTGACCTCGCCGAGTGCCTGGCGCTGCAGCTTGCCGTTCGCGATCGGCTCGATCCCGCAATGAAGGCCTTGATTGCCAATCTCGAACTTCTGGCGCGACGCGATTTCCAGACGCTCAAGCGGATCTGCGGGGTCGACGAGGAGGATCTGCTCGACATGCTGGCCGAGATCCGGGCGCTCGATCCGCGTCCGGGGATGGCGTTCTCGGCCGGCGCCAGCGATGCGATCGTCGCCGATGTCGAGGTGCGGGCGGCCAATGACGGGAGCTGGACGGTCGAACTCAACGCGGAGACGCTGCCACGCGTGCTGGTCGACCATATCTATTTCGCGCAGGTTTCGCCGCATGCCAAGAACCAGACGGAAAAGGATTTCCTGGCCGAGTGCCTGCAAAACGCCAATTGGCTGACGCGCAGCCTCGACCAGCGGGCCAAGACCATCCTCAAGGTCGCTTCCGAGATCGTGCGCCAGCAGGACGCTTTCCTCGTGCATGGCGTGCGTCACCTGAAGCCGCTCAACCTGCGCACGGTGGCCGACGCCATCGGCATGCACGAATCGACCGTCAGCCGGGTCACGGCGAACAAATACATGCTGACGCCGCGTGGCGTGTTCGAACTGCGCTATTTCTTCACCGCTTCGATTGCGTCGTCGGGCGGCGGCGATGCGCATTCGTCGGAAGCGGTGCGCGATCGCATCAAGCAGCTGATCGACGAGGAAAAGCCCGTCGACGTGCTTTCAGACGACGCGATCGTGGACATGTTGCGGGGTTGCGGCGTCGATATCGCCAGGCGCACGGTCGCCAAGTATAGGGAAGGCATGAACATTCCCTCATCGGTGCAACGGCGGCGCGAAAAACGCGCGCTGGCTAGCGCCGGGCGATAGTCCACCCCTACAGGCGCCAGATTTCCACAGTTTTCGCGCTTCATTGACAAGCTGCAATGAAGTGGCTAGAAGCCCGCCCGCATGAGGCGGGCTTGATGCCCGCAAGCGAATGGTCCGTCACGACGTAGGCCACGGGACGGCCAAGAAGGCGGCTTGTGATCAACCGGAAAGTTCGGATTTAAAATCGGCGCAAGTGACGCCGCAAAGCTTGTGCGCACAGACCACGAGTATAAACTCGGGACAGTTTGAAGCCTGAGCAAGGAAGGTCAGTTTTCAGATGAAATTGCGCGTATCGGGAAAACACATGGATATCGGCGATGCGTTCCGTACGCGCATCAACGACCGTGTCGGCGAGGCGATCGGAAAATATTTCGACCGCGGCTTTTCAGGACATGTCACCGTCATCAAATCGGGATCGCGCTATTCGGCCGACTGCATGATTCGGCTGGATTCCGGCGCTTCGCTGCAAGCGACCGGCGATGCGCAGGATCCGACGCTGGCCTTCGAGGCGGCGGCGGACCGGCTCGAAACCCGCCTCAGGCGCTACAAGCGGCGCCTGAAATCGCACAATTCAGGCAGTTCCAATGGCGAGCCGACCGATATCGCCTATACGGTGATGGCGCCGCTTGCCGACGATGATGAGGACATTCCGGAGAATTTTGCCCCGGCCATCGTCGCCGAATCGACCATGACGCTGCAAACGATGTCGGTGGCGTCGGCCGTCATCGAGCTCGACACCAAGGACAGTCCGGTCTTCGTCTTCCGTAACGCCGGCAATGAGCACCTCAACATCGTCTATCGCCGGCCGGATGGGAATATCGGCTGGATCGACCCATCCACGACCAAAGTCGCACAGGGATGACGACCAGGGTCGCATCGGGCTGACGACCAGGGTCGCACAGGGATGACGGCCTAGGCCGCACTGGGATAAGAAGCCGGCCGCGCGAGGGGGCGAGGACTGGCGACGGCAGGCGAACAAGGGATTTTCAAGCATGGATCTGAGCGATCTTATCGACGTTCCGGCGATCATGCCGGCGTTGAAGGCGAACTCCAAGAAGCAGCTTCTGCAGCTTTTGTCCGAAAGAGCGGCGGCGATTTCCGGTATTGCGGAGCGGGAGGTGTTCGATACCATCCTGCAGCGCGAGCGGCTGGGCTCGACCGGCGTCGGCAATGGCATCGCCATTCCGCACGGCAAGCTGGCCGGAGTGAAGCGGATCGCCGGGGTATTCGCGCGGCTGGAGACGCCGGTCGATTTCGAAGCGCTGGACGACCAACCGGTCGATCTGGTGTTCCTGCTGCTCGCGCCCGAGGGCGCCGGCGCCGATCACCTCAAGGCGCTGTCGCGCATTGCGCGGGTGCTGCGCGATGCCGACACGGTGGCCAAGATCAGGGGTACGCGCGACGCCGTCGCAATCCATGCGCTCTTGTCGGACACGCAAGCCT
>NZ_NWQG01000078.1:0-42117 GCF_002529485.1 Mesorhizobium sanjuanii | reverse complement strand
GTTCCAGCGTGCGCGCCAATATGTCGGCGCAGGTGGCCGCGACCGTGATCGGCCGGCCGCGCATCGAGCCCGAATTGTCGAGCACCAGCGTCACCACGGTGTCGCGGAACTTGGTGTCGCGCTCCTGCTTGAAGGACAGCGGCTGCATCGGGTCGATGACGATACGCACCAGCCGCGCCGGATCGAGATAGCCCTCTTCGAGGTCGAAATCCCAGGAACGGTTCTGCTGCGCCATCAGCCGGCGCTGCAGCCGGTTTGCCAGCCGGCCGACGACACCGGAGAGATTGGCGAGCTGCTTGTCGAGGAAGGCGCGCAGGCGATCCAGCTCTTCTTCCTCGCACAGTTCCTCCGCGCCGACGGTCTCGTCGAAGGTCGTGGTGAAGATCTTGTAGTCGATCTCCTTCGACAGATTGGTGAAGGGATTGTCGTTGCGGCGGGCCTCGCCGGGCGTCTCGGCGTCCGCATCGTCCTCGTCGGACAAATCGTCGGATGTGGCGTCCGAGGCTTCCGTCTCCGCCGACTGCTCGTCGTCCGCGGATGCCTCGGTATCGTCGGACTGCGACTGCTCGGAGCCGGAATCGTCCTCGCCGCCCTCCTCGCTCTGCTCCTCGCCTTGCGGCTGGTTGTCGTCATTGTCTTCCGAGTCTTCGGTCTCCTGGTCGTCGCCGAGTTCCTCGGCCATTTCCATGGAGGCGAGCATCTCGCGCACGACACGGGCGAAAGCCTGCTGATCGTCGAGCTTCGCCGAGAGACCGTCGAGATCGGCGCTGGCCTTCTCCTCGACCCAGGGACGCCAGAGGTCGACCAGCCGCTCGCCGCTCTTCGGGACAGTGCGGCCGGTCAGCTTTTCGCGCACCATCAGCGCCAGTGCCTCCTCGATCGGCGCGTCGGCCTTGTCCTTGACGTCGACGAGGTTGGCCCTGGCGTATTTGTCCTCGAGCATCGAGCCGATATTGTCGCCCACGCCCTGCATGGCGCGGCTGCCGATCGCCTCGACGCGGGCCTGCTCGACCGCATCGTAGATGGCGCGGGCCTGTTTACCCTCGGGCGCCAGCTTGTTGTGGATGCGCGCATCATGGCAGGCGCGCTTCAGCGCCATGGAATCGCCGAGACCGCGGGTGATGGCGATGTCGGCCTTCGACGCCTTCTTCGGCAGTTCGGGCAGACGGGCGCGGCTGCCGGCCAGCGCCGGCCGGTCCTTGGCGAAACCGACTTCGAGGTCCTTGTCGCCGGCAATCGCACGCATGCAGACGGTGACGGCGCGCTTGAAGCTGTCGGCTTCAGCCCCCGTCTTCGACTTGTTGCGCGTATTGTCGCCCGGACCCGCCATCGAGACCCTGCTTAGCCCAGCACCACATTGGCTGCTGATTCCGGCAGATCCTCTCCAAACGCGCGCTGGTAGAACTCGGCGACCACCGAGCGTTCCAGTTCGTCGCATTTGTTGAGGAAGGTCAGCCGGAACGCCATACCGATGTCGCCGAAGATCTCGGCATTCTCGGCCCAGGTGATGACCGTGCGCGGGCTCATGACGGTCGACAGGTCGCCATTGATGAAGGCCGAGCGCGTCATGTCGGCGACGCGCACCATCTTGTTGACGATCTCCCTGCCCTTGCCGTCGCGGTAGTGCTTGGCCTTGGCCAGCACGATGTTCACCTCATTGTCGTGCGGCAGATAGTTCAACGTGGTGACGATCGACCAGCGGTCCATCTGCGCCTGGTTGATCTGCTGGGTGCCGTGATAGAGGCCGGTGGTGTCGCCAAGCCCGACCGTGTTGGCGGTCGAAAACAGCCGGAACGCCGGATGCGGACGGATGACCCGGCTCTGGTCGAGCAACGTCAGCCGGCCCGACGATTCCAGCACGCGCTGAATGACGAACATCACATCCGGGCGGCCGGCATCGTATTCGTCGAAGCACAGCGCGACATTGTGCTGGTAGGCCCAGGGCAGGATGCCGTCGCGGAATTCGGTGATCTGCAGCCCGTCCTTGACGACGATCGCATCCTTGCCGACGAGATCGATGCGGCTGACATGGCTGTCGAGATTGACGCGCACGCAGGGCCAGTTGAGGCGGGCGGCGACCTGCTCGATATGGGTCGACTTGCCGGTGCCGTGATAGCCCGACACCATGACGCGGCGATTGTAGGCGAAACCGGCGAGGATAGCCATCGTCGTGTTCTTGTCGAACAGATAGTCCGGATCGATGTCGGGCACATGCTCTGATGTCACCGAATAGGCCGGCACCACCATCTTGGACTCGAAGCCGAATTTCTCCTTCACCGACACCGTTGTGTCGGGCAGGTTGGCGATGTCGCGATCGACCTTGTTCATCTCTATCAACGTCTCCACGGGCGAAACGCCTGATTTCGCCGGCAATCTATTTTGTCCGGGGGCGGTCTTAGAGCCTTTTCCAACCTTATGAAAGTTGGAAAACGACACAAACCGTAAGGCTGCTCAGCACAATCCTGCCTGCTTGAGCACGCGATAGGCCTGGAGCACATCGCGGAACCGGTCTTCCGAACCTCTGTCGCCGCCATTCGCATCCGGATGGTGACGCTTCACCAGTTCCTTATAGCGCGCCTTGATATCCTTGCCAGTCGCCTTTGTATCAAGGCCAAGCGTTTCCAGCGCCTTGGCCTCAAGCGGCTTGGCCTTGCGCTCGCGCGCCTCGCGTGGATCCCTCGGGCCTTTGAACAGGTCGAACGGATCGCGCATGCGGTTGTAGTAGCCGGCGCGGCCGGAACGTTGCTGGGCAAAGTCGGGCGAAGAGCGCGTCGAGGCGCCGGCGACGCCCATCTTCCAGGTCGGCCGATGGCCGGTCATCGCTTCCTTCTGAAAACGGGCGACCTCGCTGTCCGGCACACCGGAGAAATAATTGAAGCCCTTGTTGTACTCGCGCACATGATCGAAGCAGAACTGGAAATACTCGCCCTCCTTCATGCGTCCGACCGGCGCGCGATGGGTGCCTGCCTCCTTGCAGCCATCCCACTGGCAGATCGGCGAGCGCGACTTCAGCTCCGCGTCCTTCTCCGGCCGGATGCGAAGCTTCTCGAAATATTTGGGGTACGGTTTCATCTCACCCATTTATGGGCTGTTCGCTAGTGCGAAACAAGAATTGACATTTTCGCGTTGATCGCCCTAACCGCTGAATCGCGGCATAAAGCGGGCGATTGGTGTATTTTGTCGCGGCGACAGCATTGGCGCGTCTTCAAACGCGAAAAAAGGCACCGATTTCCGGGAGCAACTGCCCGCTACATGTGGTGAAGGAAAGTGCGAATGTCCATACAGGCAACAATGGAAGACAAGCTGAAAAAGGCATTCTCGCCGGAGCGGCTCGTCATCATAAACGAAAGCCATCTCCATGCCGGTCATCACCAGCATGGCTCCGACCATCATGGCGCCTATGACGGCACCGGCGAGACGCATTTCCGCGTTCGCATCGTCTCCCCGGTCTTTGCCGGCATGAGCCGCATCAACCGCCACCGCGCAGTCAACGAATTGCTGGCGGAAGAATTGAAAGCTGGCGTGCACGCGCTGGCGATCGAACCGGCAGCACCCGATGAAAAGACCAGGTGGTAAGCCTCAGGCGACCATCGCCTTCAGGAAAATCATCACCGCTGCGGTCAAGGCGTCGCCCTCCTCGCCGAAATCGCGATTGATCGACATGTGCGAATAGGCGCTGCCGTCGAACAGCGTGACCTCGGTCCCGGAGGCGCGCAAACGCGCGGCAAAGGCCTTGGAATCCTGCTCCCGCCCCGTTGCACGCGAATAGGCGACAAAGGTCGGCGGATGTTTACGGCCCTCGATATGCGCCGCCGGCGACAGCGCGCGCCACTGCGCCGGATCGGGAAAGGCCCGGGCGTAGGTCCGCGTCATGCCGCCGCTCCTGGCCAGCGCCTCAAGATCATAGGCCCTGGTATCGTCGAGTACGAGCGCCGCGACGCCGGGCAGGCCGCCACGCAAGCCGGTCAGCGCGGCAAGATGGCAGCCGGCGGAATGGCCCATCACGGCGATGCGCTCGGGGTCGCCGCCATATTTGGCGATGTTGGCACGCACGTAGGCATAGGCTTTCTCGACATCGCCGGCCTGGGTGGCGACATCGGCCTCAGGCAGCATGCGGTAGTCGATCGAGACGAACACGAAACCGTTGGCGAGCAGGAAGCCCGGCTTGGCGTTGACGTTATTGCGGTTGCCGATCCGCCAGGCGCCGCCATGGATGAAGAGCACGACGGGCCTGCTCTTGAAGCCATCGCGCGCATAGATGTCGAGCCTGGCCGGTCCGTAGTCGAAGGTCTGCGGCTCCGGCTGGCGCGGACGCCACGCAGCGGACGCCCCTGCCGGCAGCAGCGCCGCCATCGATGCCAGGATGAGACTGCGTCGATCGATCATCACCACCTCCGACTGCTTCGAGGCAGAGTGCACATGCGCGCCACGGGCGTCCAGTCAAGGATCGGCAATGGCCCGGCCGGATAAGATCGATCGAGGCGACGTCCGGGCATTCGTCCTGCCTCCGTGTTCCCGACAACGAGATGCGGATTGCGATCCGCCCTTGAAGCTCCGCTTGCAATCACCACGTAATCTCTAAGGTGGGCATTGCGGCCACGTCGGGTGCCTTCCCTGAGGTCGATGCCGAATTGCATGCGTTCTCCTCGATGTGAAAGGGAACCACAATGCTTTTCCGGCAGTTGGATGTATCATGAGCCGACTCACCCAGAAGGGGCGCTGAGGGCGAAATATCATGCGCGAGAACCAGTCTGACGTTTTCGACCTGTTTTCAGAAATTTACACGAGCGCAGCGCAGGAAGAGATCAGCATCCAGCAATATCTGCTTGCCTGCCGCGAAGACAGGTCGATGTATGCCTCGGCACCTGAACGCATGGTGCAGGCAATCGGCGAGCCGAATCTGGTCGACACCAGCAAGGACGAGCGGCTCGGTCGAATTTTCTCGAACAGGACCATCAAGGTGTATCCCTCCTTCGCCGACTTCTACGGCATGGAGGACACGATCGAGCGCATCGCCGGCTATTTCCGCTATGCCTCGCAGGGGCTCGAGGAGCGCAAGCAGATCCTTTATCTCCTCGGCCCAGTCGGCGGCGGCAAATCCTCGCTCGCCGAGCGGCTGAAGAAACTGATGGAACAGCGCCCGATCTACACGCTGAAGGTCGGCAACCAGATCAGCCCGGTTTTCGAATCGCCGCTGGGCCTCTTTCATCCCGATCGCATGGGCGATCTGCTGGAGGACAAATACGGCATAGCGCGGCGGCACCTCAACGGGCTCATCTCGCCCTGGGCGTCCAAGCGCCTCGACGAACTGTCCGGCGACATTTCCAAATTCAGCGTGGTCAAGCTGATGCCGTCTCGGCTGCGCCAGATCGGCATCGCCAAGACCGAACCTGGCGATGAGAACAATCAGGATGTCTCGGCCCTGGTTGGCAAGGTCGACATCCGGCAATTGGAGAACTTCAGCCAGTCAGACCCGGATGCCTATTCCTTTAGCGGCGGACTGAACCGGACCACGCAGGGCCTGCTCGAATTCGTCGAGATGTTCAAGGCGCCCATCAAGGTCCTGCATCCGTTGCTGACCGCGACCCAGGAAGGCAGCTACAACGGCACCGAGAATTTCGGCGCTTTTCCTTACCAAGGGGTCATCGTCGCCCATTCCAACGAATCGGAATGGCAGCAGTTCAAGAACAACAAGAACAATGAGGCCTTCCTCGATCGCATCCTGGTGGTCAAGGTGCCGTACTGCCTGCGGATCACCGAAGAGAGGCAGATCTATGAAAAGCTGCTGCGCGAGAGCGATCTGGCCTCCAGCCCCTGTGCCCCTGAAGTGTTGGACATTCTCAGCCGCTTCACCGTCTCGACCCGCCTTGCCGAGCATGACAATTCCCCACTCTACACCAAGATGCGCGTCTATGACGGCGAGAGCGTCAGGGAAATCGACCCCAAGGCGAAGTCGGTCCAGGAATATCGCGATGCCGCCGGCGTCGATGAAGGCATGACGGGCGTCAGCACGCGCTTTGCCTTCAAGATCCTGTCGCAGACATTCAACTACGACACCAAGGAAGTGGCCGCCGATCCCGTGCATCTGATGTACATCCTGGAGGAAGCGATCAAGCGCGAGCAGTTCCCGAAGGAGACGGAAGCGGCCTATCTCGAATTCATCAAGTCGGAGCTCGCCGCGCGCTACGCCGAGTTCATTGGCCACGAAATCCAGAAGGCCTATCTCGAATCCTATAGCGAATATGGCCAGAACCTTTTCGACCGCTACATCGCCTATGCCGACGCCTGGATCGAGGATCAGGATTACAAGGACCCGGACACCGGCCAGATCCTCAACCGGGAGGTCCTGGACAACGAGTTGTCCCAGGTCGAAAAGCCGGCAGGCATCGCCAATCCCAAGGACTTCCGCAACGAGGTGGTGAAGTTCACGCTGCGCGCAAGGGCAAAGAACCACGACCGCAACCCGTCATGGACCAGTTATGAAAAACTGCGCGAGGTCATCGAGAAGCGGATGTTCGGACAGGTCGAGGACCTCCTGCCGGTGATCAGCTTCGGCTCCAAGCAGGACAGCGTTACGGAAAAGCGCCACAACGAATTCGTCCAGCGCATGGTTGAACACGGCTACACCGAACGTCAGGTGCGCCGGCTGGTGGACTGGTACATGCGAGTGAACAAGGCGGGTTGATAGAGCCCGGATGGTTCCATGCCGATCTTCATCGACCGTCGCCTCAACCCGAAAGACAAGAGCCTCGGCAATCGACAGCGCTTCCTCAGGCGTGCGCGCGAGGAATTGAAGCGAAGCATCCGCGATCAGATACGCAGCGGCAGGATCGCCGACGTGGATGCCGAGCACGCCGTGCCCATGCCCGAAAGGGGAACGACCGAGCCGAGCTTCAACGATAACAAGGCCAGCGGCAACCGGCAGCACATCCTTCCCGGCAACAGGCATTTCGCCCCTGGAGACCTGATCCCCAAGCCCGGTCAGGGCAGCGGCGCAAGGGGTCCGGGAAACAAGGTGTCGGAAGACGATTTTCGTTTCGTGCTGTCGCGCGAGGAGGTGCTCGAGCTTTTTTTCGAGGATCTGGAGCTGCCTGACCTGGTCAAGCTCAATCTCAAGGAGATCCATGCCTTCAAGCCGCGCAGGGCCGGCTTCGCGGCGACCGGTTCACCGACCAACATCAGTGTCGGGCGCACCATGCGCAACAGCCACGGCCGGCGCATCGCGCTGAGGCGCCCGAAGCAGCAGGAACTGGATGCGATCATCCAAGAAATCGCCACGCTTGAGTCGGAGCCAGCCGGCGCGGCGACGCGGCAGCGCATTGCAACACTGCGCGAGGAGCTTGAGCGGCTGGAGCGTCGGCGCAGACGAATTGCCTTCGTCGATCCGGTCGATATCCGGTTCAACCGTTTCGACGCTCGGCCCATACCAAATGCCAATGCCGTCATGTTCTGCCTGATGGACGTTTCCGGATCGATGGGCGAGCGCGAGAAGGACCTGGCCAAACGCTTTTTCGTGCTGCTGCACCTGTTCTTGAAGCGGCGCTACGAACGCACCGAGATCGTCTTCATCCGCCATACCCACGAGGCGCACGAAGTGGATGAGGACACGTTCTTCTACAATACGCAGAGCGGCGGAACGATCGTCTCCACCGCGCTCGACGAAATGCACCGCATCATCGGAGAGCGCTATCCCGCCGCCGAATGGAACATCTACGCAGCGCAGGCATCGGACGGCGACAATTTCGCCACCGATTCCGAGCGATGCATAAAGTTCCTGGACGGCAAGCTCATGCGCCTGTGCCAGTATTTCGCCTATGTCGAGATCATCGACGAACGCGAAGCCCATATATTCCGAGCTACCGAAAACGGGACGTCGCTTTGGCGCGCTTACAGTACGGTCGAGGCGAAATGGCCTAACTTCCAGATGAGCCGCATTGCCGCTCCGGCGGATATATACCCGGTTTTTCGCCGGCTCTTCGCCAGGCAGCCGGCTGTCCGCAAGAGCGCTTGAGGAGAGGGTCGATGGCCAGGCAAGCCAACAAACCGGGTTTGCTCTTTTCGGGGTCTGACTGGGACTTCGGGAAGTTGTCGCGGGCTTATGAAGCGATCGAGGCTCTCGCGATAGAAGAGCTGCACCTCGATATATATCCGGTGCAGATGGAGATCATATCCTCTCAGCAGATGCTCGACGCCTATTCGTCAGTCGGCATGCCGCTGATGTATCGTCACTGGTCGTTCGGCAAACATTTCCTCTACCAGGACCTGCTATATCGCAAGGGCGGACGCGGCCTGGCCTATGAACTGGTTATCAACTCCAACCCCTGCATCGTTTACCTGATGGAGGAAAACACCATGGCGTTGCAGGCCCTGGTGACGGCGCACGCGGCGCTCGGACATAACCATTTCTTCAAGAACAATCATTTGTTCAGGCAATGGACGGATGCCGGGGCGATCCTGAGCTATCTGGACTTCGCCAAGAGCTACATAACCCGCTGCGAGGAGCGGCATGGCCTTGCCGCGGTGGAGGCGGTTCTGGACGCGGCGCATGCACTCATGGAACAGGGCGTATTTCGCTATCGTCGCCCGCCGAAATTGTCCTCGGAACGGCAGCGCGAGGGATTGCGTGAGCGCCTGGAATACGAAGAGCGTTCCTACAATGATTTATGGCGCACGCTGCCATCTGCGCAGGAAAGCAAGAAGGCTGACGGGGTGGATGCACGCATGGCGGAGCGCAAGAAATCGCTCAACCTGCCAGAGGAAAACCTGCTCTACTTCCTGGAGAAAAACAGCCTCATCCTTGAGCCTTGGCAGCGTGAGATCGTCAGGATCGTGCGTATCATTGCGCAGTATTTCTATCCTCAGCGCCAAACCCAGGTGATGAACGAAGGCTGCGCCACTTTTGTTCACTACACGCTCATGAACATGCTGTTCGATCGTGACCGGATCAGCGAAGGCGCCATGCTCGAAATCCTGCGCAACCATTCGAACGTGATCTTCCAGCCGGCCTACGACGACCCACGGTTTTCAGGCATCAATCCCTATGCCCTCGGCCTCGACATGATGCAGGACATACAGCGCATGTCGATCGAGCCGACCGCGGAAGACCGCGACTGGTTCCCGGACATTGCCGGACATGGCAACTGGCGCGAAGTCCTGCTTGAAGCCTGGGCCAACCACCGCGACGAATCCTTCATCCGCCAGTATCTCAGCCCAAGCCTGATCCGGAAATGGCGGCTATTCGTGCTCGCCGACGGAGCCGACGAACCGCATTTCGAAGTCGCCTCGATCCACAACGAGCGTGGTTATGACAAGATTCGTGCTGCGCTGGCCAACAGTTACGACATTGGAGCGAACCGGCCGGACATCCAGGTGATTGATGTCGACCTGCTCGGCGATCGGCAGTTGCGACTGCAACACCGGGTGAAGGACGGCATTGTCCTCGATGAAGGCAGCCGCGACCAGACGCTGCGCCATGTCCGCAACCTCTGGGGCTACGAGGTCAGCCTGGTGGCGGTCGACGCTCAGACCGGGACGGTGATCCACGAACGCTCCACGAGCCAGATCGCGGAATGAGGCTCGGCAAGGAGCGCCCTTACCCTGCCGGCTGATCAGTTCTCGCCAGCCGGCCGTATCCTCAGCCTGGCGATGCGGTTCTTGTCGCGCTTCATCACGACGAAGCGCTTGCCGTGGAAGGTAAACGCCTGTTTCTCCTCCGGAATCGACTGCGTCTCGTGGATGACGAGACCGGCAATGGTGGTGGCTTCCTCGTCCGGCAGGTTCCAGTCGAGCGCCCGGTTCAGGTCGCGGATCGGCACCGTGCCGTCGACGACGACCGAACCGTCCGCTTCCTGCTTGACACCCTGGATTTCGATATCATGCTCGTCGGCGATTTCGCCGACGATCTCCTCGATGATGTCCTCCAGCGTCACCAGCCCCTCGACCTCGCCATATTCGTCGACGACGACCGCGAAATGCGCCTTGCGGCGCAGGAAGGCGTTGAGCTGTTCTTGCAGCGTCGTGGTGTCGGGCACGAACCACGGCTTGGACGCGATCTTCATCACGTCGATCCTGGAAAAGTCGTTGCCGACATCGTTCAGCGCGCGCAGCAGGTCCTTGGCGTGCAGCACGCCCACGATATTGTCGAGCGAGCCTTTCCACAACGGCATGCGGGTATGCGGACTCTGCAGGATCTCGCGCACCACCGCTTCCGGCGGATTGTCGGCATTGACCGAGCGCATGTTGGTGCGGTGGACCATGACATCGGACACTTCGAGTTCGGCAAGGTCGAACAGGCCGCCGATACGGTCGCGATCCTCGCGCACCACCTGTCCGTCGCGACGAAAATCGTCGATGGCGCCACGCAATTCATCATGGCTCGAACGCTGCGGCTCGATGCGCTGCAGTTCATAGCCAAAGGCCGCGAGCAGCCGCTCACGAAGGACAAAGGCCAGCAGAACAAGCCCGGCAAGCGCGGCGGCAACGATCCAGCCGGTCTCCGCCTTCAAGCCCGGTTCTCCCTTAGGAAAGACAGCACTTCCGACGCCGGAACATCCTTGGCGATGAAGGCCTGGCCGATGCCGTGCGTCAGGATGAAGGTCAGCGCGCCACGCGACACCTTCTTGTCCTGGGTGATGAAGGCGAGCAGCGCCTCGGCATCCGGCAATTCGCCAGATATGTCGCCCATGCGCCAAGGCAGGCCGACGGCGCGAAGATGCGCCTCGACGCGCGCCGCATCGTCGGGGCTGGCCAGATTGAGGCGTGACGAAAAACGGTGCGCCAGCGCCATGCCGATGGCGACGCCCTCGCCATGCACGAGCCGGGCGCCGTCATAGTGCGTGGCGGCTTCGAGCGCATGGCCGAAAGTGTGGCCGAGATTGAGCAACGCGCGGTCGCCGGTCTCGAATTCGTCGCGAGCGACGACATCGGCCTTGGCACGGCAGGCCTCGGCGATGGCCTTGGCCCGCGCCGGGCCACCGGCAAACACCTCGCGCCAGTTCTCCTCCAGCCAGGCGAAGAAATCCGGGCGGTCGATAAGCCCGTATTTGGCGAGCTCGGCATAACCGGCACGGAATTCGCGGATCGGCAGCGTGTCGAGCACCTCGGTGTCGGCCAGCACCAGCTTCGGCTGGTGGAAAACGCCGACGAGGTTCTTGCCGCGCGTGCTGTTGATGCCGGTCTTGCCGCCGACCGAGGAATCGACCTGGGCGAGCAGCGAGGTCGGGACCTGCACGAAATTCATGCCGCGCCGCACGATGCCGGCCGCAAAGCCGGCAAGGTCGCCGATGACGCCGCCGCCGAGCGCGATGACGACATCGCCGCGCTCAAGTCTGGCGGCCAGCACTCCATCCACCACGTCCTCGAGATGCGCAAAGCTCTTGGTCTTCTCGCCCGCCGGCAGCGTGATGACGGCGTTCTGGATGCCGCCCTTTTCGAGGCCGGCCTTCAGCGTTTCGAGATGTGCCGCGGCGACATTGTCGTCGGTGACCACCGCGGCGCGCGTGCCCGGCAAACGCCGTGCAATCTCCATGCCGGAGCGCTCAAGCAGGCCCGGTCCGATCAATATGTCGTAGGCGCGCTCGCCAAGCCCGACCTCGACAGTGACCGTATCCGCGCTCACGACCGCACCTCGCCTGTCGCGGCTGCAATGCCGAAATGGCCGCAGAGCGCGTCCACCACCTCGGCCGCGATGATCTCCTTGCGGTCGTCGCGGGTCGGCACCGTGACATTGGCCGCGGCGTAGACCGGATAGCGCTCGGCCATCAACCGTTCGAGCACGGCGCGCGGATCGGCGCTTTTCAGGAGCGGCCGGTTCTGCTTCTTGGAAACGCGCTCCATCAACAGGTCGATCTCCGCCTTCAGCCATACCGATACGCCATGGCCGGCAATGGCCTCCCGCGTCTGCGCATTCATGAAGGCGCCGCCGCCGGTCGACAGCACCTGCGGGCCATGTTCCAGCACGCGCAGGATGACGCGCTGCTCCAGCGCCCGGAACTCGGTTTCGCCATAGCGCTCGAACAGTTCGGGCACGGTCATGCGCGACACGCTTTCGATCTCCTGGTCGCTGTCGATGAAAGGCAATCCCAGCATCGCCGCCACCTTGCGGCCGATCGCGGTCTTGCCGGCGCCCATCAGGCCGACAAAGACGATGGAACGGTTGCCCAACAGGCCAAGCAGCGCGGCATGGCTCTCATCGGGAGGATTTGCTGGCAGCGCGTTCATGACACAGCGATATTTCCAAGCCTCTTTGCCGGGTATCGACATCAAAAGCCTGTTTGCGTCAAGCGCGGCGGTCGTCCGGCGTCGTGCAAGTTCCGTCCTTGAATTGGCCGGATTGGCGTCTCATAAGGGCACAGGGTTTGGAAACACAGAACAAAAAGACGGGCAAAGATTGATGCCGACACTGTTCCGCTTTGTCGTGACGCTCACGATTCTGGCCGGCATTGTCTATGGTGCAATGTTCGCATTGGCGATGTTCGTCGAGCCGAGAAAGACCGAGATGAGCGTGCGCATCCCCCCGGAAAAGCTGAACCCCAAGAAAAACTGACCAAAAGCAATGAACAGTGCGGCCCGCATCGAAGCCTTTCTCGAAATGATGAGCGTCGAACGGGGTGCGGCCGAAAACACGCTTTCCTCCTACCGCCGCGACCTCGAAGACGCTTCGGCCGGGATCGGTGGCGGGCTGGCGGCCGCTGGCGCCGCCGATATCCGTGCCTATCTCGATGACATCGCCGCACGTGGCTTTGCCGCCACCTCGCAGGCGCGCAAACTGTCGGCGATCCGCCAGTTCTTCAAGTTCCTCTATGCCGAGGGCTTGCGCGGCGACGACCCGACCGGAACGCTGGACAGCCCGAAGAAGGGCCGGCCGCTGCCCAAGACGATGAGCGAGGCCGATACCGGCCGGCTGATCGACCGGGCGGCCGAGGAGGCAAGGGATGCCTCGCCCGGCGATGGCGACGACCTGGCGGCACTGCGCCTGCATGCGCTGGTCGAGGTGCTCTATGCCACGGGCCTGCGCGTTTCCGAACTGGTCGGCCTGCCGGTGACGGTGGCGCAGCGCGACGACCGCTTCTTCATGGTGCGCGGCAAGGGCGACAAGGAACGCATGGTGCCGCTGTCGGCCAAGGCGCGCAGCGCGATGCAGGCCTGGCTCGCAGCCCGGGCAGCGGTGCCGGCTTTCGCCGATAGCCCGTTCCTGTTTCCGGCGGCGAGCGACAGCGGCTATCTCTCCAGGCAGGTCTTTGCCCGCGACCTGAAAGGCCTCGCCGCCAGGGCCGGCATTTCAGCGGCAAAAATATCGCCGCACGTGCTGCGCCATGCTTTCGCCAGCCATCTCCTGCAGAATGGCGCCGATCTCAGGGCCGTGCAGCAGTTGCTCGGCCATGCCGATATTTCAACGACGCAGATTTACACGCATGTACTGGAGGAGCGCCTGGTCCGGCTGGTCAACGACCATCATCCGCTTGCCGACTAGGCGCCATATCGCTATGTGAGGACGACGTTTCGCCGCTCGGAGCCTTGATCTCAAGGGTTCCGCCAGTCATTGCCTTCCGGTCTATCGGTCCGCTCAAGAATGTATAATTACCTCGATTTCGAAAAGCCGGTCCAGGATCTCGAAGGCAAGATCCTCGAGCTGAAGAAGCTTGCCGAGAATGGCGAGGCGGTCGATGTCGGCGACGAGATCAGCCGCCTCGAGAAGCGTTCGCGCGACGCGCTCCGCGACGCCTACAAGGCCCTGACCCCGTGGCAGAAGGTGCAGGTGGCGCGCCATCCCGACAGGCCGCATTGCGTCGACTACATCAAGGGTCTGTTCAGCGATTTCACGCCGCTGGCTGGTGACCGCAATTTCGGCGAGGACCAGGCGATCGTCGGCGGCTTCGCCCGTTTTCGCGGCGAGCCGGTGGCAATCATCGGCCAGGAAAAAGGCTCCGACACCACGAGCCGGCTCAAGCATAATTTCGGCTCGGTGCGGCCGGAGGGCTATCGCAAGGCGGTGCGGCTGATGGAGCTCGCTGACCGCTTCAAGATCCCGCTGCTGACGCTGGTCGACACGGCAGGCGCCTATCCTGGCGTCGGCGCCGAGGAACGCGGCCAGGCGGAGGCCATCGCCCGCTCGACCTCGGCCTGCCTCGGCCTGAAAGTGCCGTCGATCTCGGTGGTCATCGGTGAAGGCGGGTCGGGCGGCGCCATTGCGATTGCCACCGCAAACCGCGTCTACATGCTCGAACACGCCATCTATTCGGTGATCTCGCCGGAAGGTGCGGCCTCGATCCTGTGGCGTGACACCACCCGCTCGAAGGATGCGGCGACCAACATGAAGATCACCGCCCAGGATCTTCTGGAGCTGAAGATCATCGACGCCATCATTCCCGAGCCGCTCGGCGGCGCCCATCGGGCCCCCGAAACGGTGATTGCCTCGACCGGCGATCTCATCGCCAGGACGATGAAGGAGTTTTCCGGCGCCAACACCGATTTTCGCGAGCAGCGCCGCGAAAAATACCTGTCGATGGGCCGCAACCTTTAATCCGAACTGGATTCAGAGCCGCAATGTGGCGAGATTGGGCGCTTTCGCCACAAAATTGCCTTTGCATTCGGTTCAATCAGATTGCCGTGGGGGAATGGGCCCAGCGCTTGCGGTAAGGAATTTATTAGGGTTACCGGGCTTAGGCTCCGTCAATGTTCAGCGTGCGGACCCTTGCAGCGCCTGAGGCTGCGGTCCAAAAAGATGAAGACATAGCGACATCCATGTTTGCCAAGCTCGCCCGCACCGGACTTCTGATCGCCGCCCTAGGCGTTACCGGCTGCAATGATTCTTCAATGAAGGATTTTGCCCCCTCGGCCAACAAGCCGTTGCCGGACAAGATACTGGCCGACATGAGGGCCAAGGGCATGGCCCGCACCTCGCCGGTGCTGGCCCGCATCTTCAAGGAAGAGGGCAAGCTCGAGATCTGGAAGGCCAAGACCAACGGCCGCTACGACATGGTCGCCAGCTACGATATCTGCAAATGGTCTGGCAAGCTCGGGCCGAAATATACCGAGGGCGACCGCCAGGCGCCGGAGGGCTTCTACACGGTCCGCCCGGCGCAGATGAATCCGAGGTCGAGCTACCATCTTTCCTTCAACATCGGCTATCCCAACGCCTACGACCGCGCCAATGGCCGCACCGGTTCCAATCTGATGGTCCACGGCGCCTGCTCGTCGTCGGGCTGTTATTCGATGACCGACGCGCAGATCGAGCAGATCTACGCCTTTGGTCGGGACGCCTTCCAGGGCGGCCAGACCGAGTTCCAGATCCAGGCTTTTCCGTTCCGCATGACCGCCGCCAACATGGCGCGCTATCGCAAGGACCCGAACTACGACTTCTGGAAGATGCTGAAGGTCGGCTACGACAATTTCGAGATCACCAAGGTGCCGCCCAAGGTCGATGTCTGCGAGAAGCGTTATGTCTTCAACCAGGTGGCCGCCGATGGCGCGACATTCAATCCGACCGGCGCCTGCCCCGCGACGACGCAGCCTGATTCGCTGAAAACCGCCTACAACGCCTATCAGAGCACCTATGAGGCGGCCTTCAATGGCGCGGTCAAGGCCTCGGTGCCGGCGCCGAGGCCGACGATCGCCGGCATCAAGGAAGCCAGCATCGTTTCCGATTGGTCGAAACGCCGCGCCCGCGGCGAGCGCGTGCCGATCGAGCCGCCGTCGCTCAATGCCGACGGCTCGCTGACCGAGACGGCGCGCATGGGCCGCATCGATTCGCCGGCCGGCCGCAAGATGGCCGCGATCGACGCGGAAAAAGCCGCCAAGCAGAAGGCCGAGCAACAGAGGCTTGCCGCCATGGAAGCCGCGAAGGCCGAGAAAGAGGCGGCCAAGGCGCAGGCTCTGGCCGCAAAGGAAACGGCCAGGATTAACTCGCTGGCCGAAGAGGAGGAGGCCAGGACCGCCGCCGAAGCGCCCGTCGCCACCGCAACTATTGCGCCGCCGCCCGAGGCCGCCGCGGCCGAGACGCAGGCGGCGAATGCCGAAGAAGGCAGGGTAACTAAGCTGAAGAACAAGCTGCTCGGCATGTTCGGCGGCTGAGCTCTCCAGCCTTGGCCAAGCGCACGTCCGTCTATGATCTCAAGGGGCTGAACTGCCCCCTGCCCGTGCTCAAGGCAAAAAAGCGGCTGGCGACCATGAGCCCGGGCAGCCGGCTCTGGCTGGAGACCACCGACCCACTGGCGGTTATCGACATCCCGGCATTCTGCTCCGACGACGGCCACCAGCTGATTGAGACGACTGCGATCTCCGGCGGCCACCGCTTTCTGGTCGAGCGCGGCGGATTGCGATCGTAAGGCTCAACGCCCGGCAATCGCCAGCGGGTTGTCTTCCAGCGCCGCACGGTCCGGAGTGTCGATCGACGGCTGGTTGGTGAAAGCCGCGAACAGCCGCCGCACATAGTCTTCCGGCATGTCGAGCGTGATCAGCACCAGCCGCGTGCCGCGCTGGCGGTCCGGCCAGGACGGCAGTTGCACAGGCGGATGCAGGATCTTCTGCACGCCGTGGACGACCAGCGGTCGCAATGGGTCTTCCCTGAGTTCGATGACGCCCTTCATGCGCAGCAGGCGCTCGCCATGCGCCGAGCGCAGCAGGTCGAGGAACATCTCGATCGCCGAAAACGGCACCGGTCCATCATGGACGAGCGAATAGGAGCGCACGCGGGAATCGTGCCGATGGTCATGCTCGTCATGATGGTGGTCGCCATGATCATGATCGTGATGCGCCTCTTCTCCCAGCCAGCGCTGAACATCGGCGGATTTGGTGGCCGGATTGTAGAGGCCGCAATCAAACAGCGCCGCCACGCCTGTGCTTGTGTCGCCAACATCGAGCACTTGCGCACCCGGATTGATCTGCCGCAGCCGGGCTTTCAGCGCTTCGACTTCGCGCGAATCGGCGGCCAGATCAGCCTTGGTCAGCACGATGCGGTCGGCGACGGCCACCTGCTTGACCGCTTCGACATGATTGTCGAGCGTCGCATTGCCGTTGACCGCGTCGACCAGCGTAATGACGCCGTCAAGCCGGAAGGCCTGGACCAGCGCCGGATGCGCCATGATCGACTGCAGCACCGGCGCCGGATCGGCCAGCCCAGTGGTTTCGATGACGACGCGGGCAAGCCGGGCGATGCGGCCGGTCTGCAGCCGGTCGACGAGGTCGGCCAGTGTATCGACCAGTTCGCCACGCACCGTGCAGCAGAGGCAGCCGTCGGAAAGCTGGATGATGCCGTCGGAGGCCTGTTCGACCAGGAGATGGTCGATCGCCACCTCGCCAAACTCGTTGATGATGACCGCCGTGTCGGCGAGCGCGGGATCCCTGAGCAGCCGGTTGAGCAGCGTCGTCTTGCCGGCGCCGAGAAAACCGGTCAGCACCGAGACGGGGATGGGAAAGCCGGCCATTGGCCTAGTTCAAGACCTTGGCTGGCTCGTCGCCCTGGGCAGCGGTGGCGGAGCCGACCACCGTCGGTTCGGCACCGGGCGGCGGCGGCACATCGGGCCGCCAGGTCGGCAGCGGCACATCGGCATATTCCTGGCCGGTCTCATCGAGCATGGCCTTCGGCTTCGGCCCGGTGGCGCCGCCAAGGCCGACGGCGACCAGCGTCGGCACATGGTCGAGCTTTTCCTGGTAGGGCGACTTCGGCACTTCCTTGTCGCCGACGGGCGGCGCGGCCTCCGACTGTTCCACCGCCGGCTTCTTCCTGCACAGCTCGTCGCGCAGGTCATTGACCGACGTCGTGTCGCCATAGGCGGGCAGCGCTGCAATCGTGATCCAGTTCGGCTGGGGCGTCGCAAAACCCTGGTCGAGCAGTCTCGCCGCCGTCTCGGCGCGGCTGACGGCCGATTGTTCGCCAAGCACCACGGCGACCAGCGTGCGGCCATTGCGCGTTGCCGAGCCGATCATGTTGAAGCCCGAGGAGCAGACGAAGCCCGTCTTCATGCCGTCGGCGCCCGGATAGCGGCCGATCAGGAGATTGTAGTTCGCAATCTGCTTCTTGCCGATGGCCAGCCCCTCGATCGAGAACCACGGAACATATTGCGGAAAGTCCTTGCGGATCGCTGTCACGAGCAGGGCAAGGTCGCGCGCCGTGGTATACTGGTCCGGCGAATAGAGCCCGTTCGGATTGACGAAATGCGATCCGGTCATGCCGAGCCGGCGCGCCTCGGCGTTCATGCGTTCGGCGAAAGCGGCTTGCGAACCGCCGACATTCTCGCCGACAGCCATGGCAATATCGTTGGCCGATTTCACCAGCATCATCTTGAGTGCATTGTCGAGCCGCATGACCGAACCTGGCTTGAAGCCCATCTTGCTCGGCGGTTCACCGGCGGAATGCTTCGTCACCTTGATCGGCGAATCGAGCTGGACCTCACCGGCCGCGATCGCGCGAAACGTCACATAGGCGGTCATCAGCTTGGTCAACGAAGCTGGATACCAGCGCTTGAAAGCATCCTGGTGCTGGAGAATCCTGCCGCTCTTCAGGTCGAACACGATTGTCGGATTGGCCAGAGCCGGTCCGGCCAACATCGCAAGCGCCACGGCGCCCGCCAACAAAATTCCAGAGAAATGCCTGTAGCGCATGGTGTAATCCGAAATCGCCCCTTGCCGTAGTCGCCCCTGGCTCCGTAAGATTTCGTTACGCGATCGCCAGCATGATGGTCCGATCCCTCAACCCGGACAATAGTGTTGCGGTGCTATTTACCCTATGTGACGTCAAGATGGCAAAGCGCCTGAATGACAATTGTAAACGAACAGGCATAATAGCAAAACAGCAGGCGCAACCTGCCTGCTCCAACAAGCCAAGATGGAACCGTCATGCCAATCCTGAACCGCGCCGCCGAAATGCAGGACGAGGTCGCCGGCTGGCGCCGCCATTTGCACCAGACGCCGGAGCTGAATTTCGACGTCTTCAAGACCGCAGCTTTCGTCACCGACAAGCTCAAGGCATTCGGCTGTGACGAAGTGGTGACCGGGCTCGGCAAGACCGGCGTCGTCGGCATCATCCGCGGCCGCCAGGGCGACGGCGCGACCATCGGGCTGCGCGCCGATATGGATGCATTGCCGATCAACGAGATCACCGGCAAACCCTACGCCTCGGCCACTCCGGGCAGGATGCACGCCTGCGGCCATGATGGCCACACCGCGATGCTGCTGGGCGCCGCCAAATATCTTGCCGAGACCCGTAATTTCACCGGCTCCGTCGCGGTGATCTTCCAGCCCGCCGAAGAGGGCGGCGGCGGCGGCAACGAGATGGTCAAGGACGGCATGATGGACCGCTTCGACATCTCCAAAGTGTTCGGCATGCACAACATGCCGGGCCTGCCGGTCGGACAGTTCGCCATCAGGCCGGGCCCGATCATGGCGGCGACCGCCGAATTCACCATTACCGTCAAGGGTCGAGGCGGCCATGCGGCGATGCCGCACGGCACGATCGACCCGATTGTCGTCACCAGCCAGCTGGTCGGCGCGCTGCAGACGATCGCCTCGCGCAGCACCGATCCGGTCGAGGCGGTCGTGGTGTCGGTGACGAAATTCCACGCCGGCGACGCCTATAACGTCATTCCCGAGAGCGCCGAGATCGCCGGCACCGTGCGCACGCTGAAGAAGGAAATCGCCAAGAAGTCCGAGGAGCGCATCCGCACCATCTGCGATGGGCTGGCCACGGCCTTCGGCGCGACGATCGAGGTCGATTACAACGCCAACTATCCCGTCACCTTCAACCATGCGGAAGAAACGGTCTTTGCCAGTGATGTCGCGGCAGGAGTCGCTGGCGACGCCCAGGTGCACCGGGCCATCCAGCCGGTGATGGGCGGCGAGGATTTCTCCTATATGCTGGAAGCCCGGCCAGGCGCCTTCATCTTCATCGGCAATGGCGAGACCGCTGGCCTTCACCATCCGGCCTACGACTTCAACGACGAAGTCATCCCGCACGGCATGAGTTACTGGGTGAAGCTCGCGGAGACTGCGCTGGCGGCGTAGCAGCGTCGGCACAGGGCGCTGCACAATTGCGTTCAGTCCGCCTCTTGGCGAACCGCCTCGAAGCGGTTATGTGTCTGGCCGCGTGGTCCCGTAGCTCAGTAGGATAGAGCGGCAGATTCCTAATCTGTAGGTCACAGGTTCGATTCCTGTCGGGATCACCAACATTTTCAAAGACTTAGGGAAACTCTCGGCGTACTCTTTTTTGTGAAATTAGTACGGAGGGTTTCGTGGACCTGCAGTAAGGGCGGGCTCAGCGCTGAGAATTATCCGCGTTTTGGATTCTTCTGGATAGATAGCCATGGCGCTCGGAGCCACCTCCGATGGTGTGTTCATCAGCCACATCCCAGCCATGAGCGTCGGCTTGGCTGCCAGTGAGAATAGCAATGCCCTATGCGACCGAGAAAGATCTTCCACCATCTGTCGGGGCGCATCTGCCCCTGGATGCTCGGGAAATCTTTCGCGCTGCCTTCAACAGCGCTTGGAACGAATATGCCGACCGAGACGAGACCCGTGAAGAAATAGCTCACCGTGTCGCCTGGGCAGCCGTAAAGCGCCTTTATCGAAAGGAAGGCAGGGATTGGGTGCCGTTGTGAGGAGCCGGTCAATTTGATCGAAATCAAAACCATCCCTGCCGTGTTCATTCATATGATTTCAAATCAGGCGCTTAATTAATGCGGGTTCAATGACGGACGTCGTCGCGAGGCTTCTCAATGCGTGCAATGCCGAAAAGAACAAGGGAGCAGATTTTCCCACGATTTGGAAAACCATCCTGAAGGTGCACCCTTACGTCGCGGGGTCGCCGATTCAGGACAGCGGCGAGGAGGGGCCTATGTTGAGAATTCCCCTGATCACCGGTCAGTTTCTCGTCTTCCTCGGCTCCAACTTCTCTCTTCTCTAAAGCGGGATGCGTTCAACTTGAACCGTGCATCCCGGTCAAGAGCATGATGCCTAAAAGTGCGAAGCGGTTTTCGGACGACATCATGCGCTATCTCTTTGATTTAGAGCCGGATTCAGATTTCAGGTCGACTTGACCTGAAATCATCCGGCTCTAGGTGCCGCCGGCATCCACCCACCCCGCCCTCTTGGTGACGGCCAAGCCACCCAAAGTCGCCATGCAAAAGCCTCTCGACGATCGTCGAGATCAGCAGTTTGGTCGATGATCTGAACGGAGACTCAAGCCGCCGCTAATGTACCCGCAATGGCCTCGGCGGAATGTTTCGCGAGATCCTTGGCCAGCTCGCCCATCAGCTTTGCTCTCAACGGAGCCTGGAAGTGCCTGCGCAGTTCACCCAGCGTGCGCGGATCGGCGATCACCACGACATGCTCGAACGCGTCCGTCAGTGCCTCGCGATTGAGATAGGCAGCCACGGCCGCGGCCAAGTCGTCTTCCCGCAGGCGGGAGTCGTCAGGATTGGCGGTGGAGCTGCGATGCCTGCCGCCCGAGCCAGTGTTCGCCAGGTGCAGCTCCGGCTCGGGCATTTCGACCAGGTCGATCCGAGGTTCGTGACCTTTGTTGCGGAACAGACGCAGCTTGTCCCCATCGGCTACCGCGACGAGGGTACCATTGGTCAAAATCATGTTGTTCTCTCCTTTGACGTGCGGATCAAGATCCAATGCAGTCTCTGGCCATCGTTGGCGACGCGGCGGCCACCGATGAAGTCGCCGCATCGAACTCGTGAGCCATCAGATTATGGAAATACGATCGTCCACGGTTCGGACGCCCGGCGACGACCAGGCGGCACGTTCCGCTGCCTGGCGCTCTGACCACGCCCGGACCTTGCCTTCAAGGGTAACCTTGCCATCCAGAACGTTGACGCGGATCGACTGTGCTTCGGTTTCGGCATCGCGCTTCAGGGCATTCTCGATGCGCTTCTTGATGTCGGATACCGAGGCTCGTGGAATGATGTCGATCTGGTTGGCAACGCCGACGACACCCGCCAGGCCGCGTACGGCCTCGGCCGCGGCATTCTTCTGGTACTGCCATTCGAGTTTCCCCGTTAGCGTGATCCATCCGTCCTGTACCTTGACCTGCACCTTGTCCCTCGGGATGGAGACATTCCAGGTGATCGCATCGACCGCGCGCTTGGCGATCTCGTCGTCGGCGGTTCCTTTCAAGCCAACCAGCCGAACTTCGATTTCCTCGGCGAGGCCCTTCACGCCTTTGACCCGCTTGACCACATTTTCGGCGGTTGTCTTTTCCCAATAGGAAGAAACATGCCCGGTCAGTGTGACGATGCCGTCTTCGACGGCGACGCCGATGTGGGCAGCGTCGATGCTCGGTTCGAATTCCAACTCATCGAGTATGTTCTGACGCAACGTTAGATCCGTCATGGTCTGTCTCCTGTTTGTTGATCGGACTTCTCTCCCGCAACGACAACAAAAGCATCC
Organism: Mesorhizobium sanjuanii; assembly: GCF_002529485.1. NCBI lineage: Bacteria > Pseudomonadati > Pseudomonadota > Alphaproteobacteria > Hyphomicrobiales > Phyllobacteriaceae > Mesorhizobium > Mesorhizobium sanjuanii. The sequence goes on along the minus strand of NZ_NWQG01000078.1, from coordinate 19,731 downwards.
TTTGCGCCCCTGCTCATTGATCCGGCTCAAAGCCGGCTCGGATAGTCAGCTGGTTGGACGATTGGTCGCGATCGTCAGGAGGTGGCGGAAGTGCCCACAAGCCAATGGTGTCGCATTCTGTCCAAGGTTTCGGCGATATCATCGGCCCCGATCTTGACGAGATCGGTGTGACCAAAACCCAAGGAATAGTCGAGTACAGAGATGATCGTTGGGCGTGCCCTGAACAACTTCACTGGCGCGGCCTCACTGGGCTGGATAGCCGAAATCTGCGGGAAGCGCTGCACCATCAGGCGGCCAATTTCTGTGAGTTCGGAAGGCAAAACGACTTCCGCCGCAGTCGCCGCCATCGACAACCCCTTGATCTCGCCGTGACGCGTCGGGCCGTTTCACCCTCGGCGACAGCGGCAATACCTCCGCAACCCTTTCGACCGCCTGTCCTGTGCATCCGACTAGGTGGATTCCCATAAGGATCAAACCGGATTTCACAATTTTAGGTATTGCGCCATTGATCTCATAAGCACGGGCAGATGGTCATATCGATCTTGGTGACAATCAGCGTCACAATCGGGACCGACTTCCCGGGTCTCTCCGCCCCCAAGCAGAAGGCATAAGCAACTTGCCGGGCCTGCGCACCAGTGAGATCGTGAGATGGCAGACCCTGCAGCACGTAACGGCCCAACGGCGGTAGACTCGGCCGCCGATCGCCATCCGCAACACATTCCCGTGCCCTGCACACAGGGCGAAAACCAATCGTCGGATTTGACTTGCGTCAAGGATGCCTTTGCCATTCCATCCAAAGATGAATCCATGTGGCAACCAATATCGACCGCCCCTTTCGATCGGGATTTGGAATTGGCCGTTATGGACGGGGACGGCCCTCACGCGCTCGTTTTTCCCTGCAAGCGTGTACTGACAGGCTGGATTAAGTCAGCCACGAAGGAGCGGGTCGGTATCTCACCTAGCCACTGGCGAATATGGGAACCTGCCAATAAAGAGTCCTAGAGCATGATGCCGAAAAGTGTGAAGCGGTTTTCGGACGACATCATGCTCTATCTCTTTGATTTAGAGCCGGATTCAGATTTCAGCTCGACTTGACCGGAAATCATCCGGCTCTAGCGGCGTTGGCGCGCTTTTCTATTTGTTTTGCCTGTTTTTTCCCTCATCAGCCTGCTCGGCTTGTCTGAGTTTTTCTTTCTCTTTCGCGAGCAGATCGAGCAGGATCCCCCGCTTGGCCTCATCCTGTTCCTCGGTCAAGCGTTGTCGAAAATGCTCGATATTTAACTGGGCGATCCGCTTATCCACTCGTCACATAGCAGCCGCAGCGGCTTCCCTGTTTGTACGTTTGCAACATAGCATAGCCGGATTTACAGGCATCGCGACAAAAATCAGGTGCATCGAGTAGCCGCAGTTCGATCTCTTTCAAAGCGCCCGCGCCTGATCCCGCCAGTATGCGTCAGTTCCACCAAAGGCGTGCTTCAGGTGCGCGGAACCTCGGTAGCTTTGGAACCATTCCCGATACGAATGTCCCCCCCTGAGCAATCCGCACCTACGACGATGCCGTCTCGTTGATACAGGTCAATGCCGCCAACATCCCCGTATGATTTCCTTGGTTTAGGCAGTTTGCTGTGAAGGAGGCGATCAATGCCCAATATGCGCGATATTTTAGCAGCGGGGCTGATGCTGAGCGTAGTCGCAATGCCTGTTGTGGCCGGGGCGGAAGATAATGATTCCGATTGGTCGCCTCGGTGGGGCATGGGCCGCATGATGATGGGTCAATGGGGCGGCCCCATGGGTGGCTATGACTCGGACGAGATACTCGATCGAATTGACGGACGCCTCGCTTTCCTCAAGACGGAACTGAAGATCACCGACGAGCAGACTCCTTCCTGGGACGAGCTTGCGGGTGTGATCCGCAGTACAGCCGAAGCGCACAACGCGCTGATGCAGGCCATGATGAAGGAATTCCAGGACGGTGAGTTTCTGAAGAAGCCCCTGCCCGAGCGCCTGGCCTACCAACAGACCCATCTCGAAGCGCGCCTTGAGCAGGTGAAATCCATCAGGGCGTCGGTCGAAAAGCTATACGCAACGCTGAGCGACGAGCAGAAGAAGGTAGCCGACGACATCGTCCTGCCGATGATGGGCATGGGCATGGGGCGCTCCGGCGGCTTCGGGCCTGGAATGATGTTCCGATGAAGAAATCGCTTCGTCAGCTCTGGCCGATGGATTGACCGATGTTTCGCGATCGTCAGGAGGCCGGACAAAAGCTTGCTATCGAGTTGGAGAAACTCGGCTTGCATCAGCCGGTCGTTCTCGCCTTGCCGCGAGGTGGTGTCCCTGTCGCCGTGGAAGTGGCCAAAGCCCTGAAGGCGCCACTCGATCTGGTTATCGTGCGCAAAGTTGGTGCGCCGGGAAATCCTGAACTGGCTGTCGCGGCGATCGTGGATGGCACCCCCCCGGACATTGTGCTGAACCGCGACATCGTCGAGGCCTATGCGCTCGACGATGACGAGCTTCGCGTCTTGATCGCCAAGGAGCGCCCAGAACTGGAACGGCGCCGGCTCGCCTATCGCGGCAAGCGCCCACCTCTATCGGTCACCGGAAAGACGGCGATCATCGTCGACGACGGTGTCGCGACCGGCACGACCATGAAGGTTGCGATCCGGGCGCTGAAGCGACGGTCGCCGCGCGAGATCGTCGTGGCAATCCCTGTTGCGCCGCCCGACACGTTGGTCGAGCTCGCACAGGAGGCGGATTGGACCGTATGCCTCAGTCAACCGGCGCGTTTCCATGCCCTTGGTTACCACTACCGCAACTTCCCCCAGCTTACCGATGAAGAAGTGACGGAAGCACTGGCCAAAGCCGGGCAGGAACGCAATGCGGATCAACGAATAACCCGACGCAAAACCGCGAAGCTTCGAGTGGTTTGAAAGTAACGAACTGGCTTGTCCCCCGACGGATTGGTCGTGTCAGGCAAATCGAGACCGTTCATGTGAACGACGAAGCCGCCGAAGTCCAGGAGCGCCTGCGCCCATGCCGCTACGCGGCTCCCGTCCCCTGCTTCAACGCAGTTCGAAGAGCTCCCGGTGGAATCGATCCTTAATCGGCATTCCATGTGCGGCGAAGTCTGCCTGTAGCGCGGTGCCGAACCTGCTTGGGCCACAGAACCAAACGCTTGCCTCGCGCCAGTCGGGAACTGTCTCACGGATGCGTTCACCGGTGAGCGTGCCGTGACAGGAGTCGATCAGCAGGTGCAGGCGGACATTGGCGGCGCGGGCGTCCCCGGCCAGGCGCTCCAGTGCCCTCTCGTCCACTTCTCGCGTGGTGTGGAAGAGGTCGATCTCGGGACGTCCGCCCTTGGGTTGAAGGCTGGCCATCTGCTTCAGGCGCGCAACGAAGGGGGTGATGCCGATACCAGCGCCAATCCAAATTTGACGCGGCAAGCCGTCATCAAAGGTAAAGCAACCATATGGGCCTTCGACCGTCACCTTCTGACCCACCTTGAGCCTGTCCACGAGGCCGGTTGTGTGATCACCAAGCTCCTTGGAAATGAAAGTGACCTTGGGATCGGAAGGATTCCAAGCCGAAGCGATGGTATAGGGATGCGCCCCCTCGAACGGGTTGGTAGTGGCAAAGGCGAACTGCCCGGCCTCGTGGCCCGCCCAGCCGGGACCCAGCTTCACCACCGTCTCGAGCGAGTGGACGCCCGGGTAGTGGCGCATTTCGGCAATCTCGCCGGCCACGCGTCGCCCGACGCCGATCCGCCCAAAAAGCGAGACGAGCGCCGAATAGCTGCCGCCGATCATCAGGGCCGCCAGGACTGGCCCGAGCGGTGTGATCCACATGCCGTAGTCCAACAGGATGACAGCGTGGAATACCAGCACGAGATAGGCAATGGGCATGAGCCGGTGGCTGTAGCGGAAGATATGGTACGGAATCAGCTTGATCAGTGCGACCAGCAACAGGATGACCATACCGTAGAAGGCCCATTGCCCCAATCCCTCCGCCGCGCCGCGGAAGCCGAGCAGGAACTGCTGGATCGAATCGGTGATTTCCGGGCGCGCCCCGCGCTCAGGGCGCCCGAGAAGCCCTAGGCCGATTGCCCATTTGGGGGCCTCGGACCAGAGCCAATGAAGTACCGCGAGCCCGAGCGCCCCGATGCCCAGCCATTTGTGCAGCCGGTACATCTTGTCGAGGCCGCCCAATCTGATCTCTGGCCAGCGCGGTCTCAGCGACAGGATCATGGCCACGCTCATGGCGGCAATCGCCAGCACGCCGCTGAACTGCATCATGGACTGGCGCAGGGCAAAGACGTTCTGAACGAAGAAGATGTCGCGGTTCAACGCGAGCCAGAGAAGGGTGAAAAGGCCCCAGAAGCCCCAGAAGCACCGAAGGTTGGCGAGTGACATCTGTCGTCCTTTCTCGGAAATCTGAAAGCTCCTTGCGACGCGGAGGTCTTCGCCGCCATGACCTGAGTCAATTGCACTCGACCATTGGCGCGAACCGCCAGCCTCGTCGCGGCGGCCACAACGGCGTCCGGAGGCAGCGCGGTGTTGATGGCCGGCACGATTTTCGGCGTGACGGCGCGGTCTCCCCATTCGGTCAAACGTTGACACTGGAAAAACCGGATGTCGGGCTTTTGGTCGGAGGGTGCTGCGGTTTGCTCACCACCATCCCGAACTTGATAAGAGTCAAGGTGATCAAGCCGCCCAGGCTGTAAGACCTTCCGGCGGGGGCCGAAACCGGAGCCCGCATGCCAGTCCAGGGACGAGACGTGGAGAGTTCAGCAATGCTGCCTCAGGCCCCGGTGTTCGTGGCCCGGGGATTGACCAAGGTCTATGGCTCGGGCGATTCACGTGTCGTGGCGCTGAAGGATGTCGACCTCGATATCCGACAAGGCGAATTCATCGTACTTCTTGGTCCCTCCGGTTCGGGTAAATCGACCCTGCTCAATATCCTCGGCGGGTTGGACGCTCCAACGTCAGGCACGGCGAGGTGGCGAGATCACGAGCTGACCGGAGCCAGCGACGAGCAGCTCACGACATACCGGCGCGAGCATGTCGGCTTCGTGTTTCAATTCTACAACCTGATACCGAGCCTCACTGTCGAGGAGAACGTGCGGCTGGTCGCGCAAATCGCCAGCAATCCGATGACACCGGCCGAAGCGCTCGAGCTCGTTGGACTGTCACACCGCGCCGGTCACTTTCCTTCACAACTGTCCGGTGGAGAACAATCGTGAAACGGCCGGATATCTTGCTCTGCGACGAGCCGACCGGCGCGCTCGACGTCGACACCGGCAGGCTGGTTCTGGCGGCAATCGCCAAGGTCAATGCGGAGCTGAACACGACGACCGCCGTGACGCGGCGACGCTTGGAGCGTCTTCGTTGTCGAGGCAGGTCGCGTTCATCTGCGAGAGATCAAAGTAGCGCGGCTCTCGGCTCGCACTGCCGCCGTCGCGCAGGGCCTGCGCTCTGGCGAGATCGTCGTCTATCCACCTGCCAGCCTTGCCGAGGGGAGCAAGGTCAAGCTCCAGTAAACGCGGCCTCGCTAGATATTCTGGATCGCCGCTATGCTTCCGGCGAAATCACAATCGAGATGCCGATCGGGTTCTGACCTGGATCAACACCTGGGGTCCCGAAAAAGGTTAGAAACGCCGAAACGTCGCCTACCACGTAAGCGTCGGGGGAACAGGTGCATCATGTTCGAATACAGCGTTGAAGCCCGACGGACCGATGCGCGAGGCAGCGTCGCCACGACCAAGAATGCTGCGCTTGTTCTCGACACCTGCCTTGAAGGCCGGTCCGATGCCTTCAATCCAGCCGAACTGCTTCTGGCGGCCATCGCCGCCTGCATGATCAAGGGCATCGAGCGCGTCACGCCGATGCTCGGTTTCAAGCTGCGCGGCGTCAAGGTCGCGCTGCACGCGGTTCGGCGCGACAGCCCGCCAGGGATTGCCTCCATCGACTACGAACTTGTCGTCGACACAGATGAAACCGACCAGCGGCTCGAGTTGCTGCACAAGAACGTGCGCAAGTACGGCACGATTTCCAACACCGTGGCGGCCGCCACGAAACTCGAAGGCACGATCAGGAGAAAAGCATGAGCCGCCTGCATGTCGAAAGCCATCTCGTGTCGCGCATCGGCTGGCTGCGCGCCGCCGTGCTGGGGGCCAATGACGGGATCGTCTCGACCGCTAGCCTGATCGTCGGCGTGGCGTCGGCCGCCGCCCCGACTTCGCAGGTTCTGGTTGCCGGCATAGCCGGGCTGGTGGCTGGCGCCATGTCGATGGCGGCCGGCGAATATGTCTCGGTCGGTCCCAGTCGGACACCGAGAATGCCGACCTCACCCGCGAACGCGAGGAGCTCAGGATCCAGCCGGAGTTCGAGCGCGAGGAACTCGCGCAGATCTACGTCAAGCGCGGGCTGGAAGTTGGCCTGGCGCGCCAGGTCGCCGATCAGCTGATGGCCAGGGACGCGCTGGCCGCGCACGCCCATGACGAACTCGGCATCTCCGAAATGACCACGGCGCGGCCGATCCAGGCGGGCGCTGACCTCGGCGGTGACCTTCAGCGTGGGCGCGGCGATGCCGCTGCTCATGGTGCTGGTGTCGCCGGCCTCCATGCTTGTGCTGGCGGTCTCGCAGGCGTCCCTGCTTTTCCTCGCCTTGCTGGGCGGCATCGGCGCTCACGCGGGCGGCGCCAACCTCTTTCGCGCGACGCTGCGCGTCACCTTCTGGGGCGCTTCCGCCATGGCGCTCACCGCCGGCATCGGCGCGCTCGTCGGCACCGCAGTGTAAGCTGCGGGCAAGCCCAACGCTCTGATCCGACCGCGCGTTTACCCCGTGCCGTCGTCCGCGGGACATTTCGGCAAGAGGTCAGTCCGGTCGCTTGCGGCCGCTGATTTTATCGCGTGCAGCCCATATCTCGACGAGCAGCATCGTCACCGTGACAGCCAAGGGTCCCAGTATGAATCCTGGAGCCCCGAACAGGGCGAGCCCGCCTATCATCGATATGAAAGCGGGAATCGTGTGAAGCCTCAGCTGGTTTCCGACCAACATCGGACGAAGGACGTTGTCGATCCCGCCTACGACGATGCCGCCCCAGGCCGCGAGGATAAGAGCCTTGCCCCAATCGCCATCAAGCAAGAGGAGGATTGCTGCCGGTATCCACACGACGAACGAACCCAACACCGGCACGACGGAAAGCAGGCTCATCACCACGCCCCAAAGGAGGGGAGTCGGCAAGCCGAGGATCCAGAACATCAGCCCGCCTAGAGATCCCTGAACTGCTGCCACGGCGAGCGTCCCGTATACCGTGGCATGGACGGTATTGAACACTCGCTGAAACAGCCGCTCGGCGTCTGCGCTGCCCAACGGCATCCAGTCGCGGAACAGGCGCGCGACTGCGTTCCGGTCACGCAGGAAATAGAACAGCATGTAGAAGGTCAGCAGGACTTCTGCCACCTGCAACATAGAGCCCTTGACGAACGTCGCACCGGCGTTGCTCAGCCATGTTGCGAGGTTAGCCATCATCGAGGGCAGATCGATCTGTTGGTTTATCCACTTTCCAATAGGTGCGATGCCGGGATGGGCGTCCAGGAGCCGCTGGAGCTCTCCATCAGCCACCCGGGCCCGGACGGAGGCTGCTCCAGAAGCAGCTTCCTCAACCAGGCGCCCTACCAGCAAAGCCGCCGGGACAACAACGAGGAGCACTATGGCGAAGACCGAAATCATCGCGGCAAGGTTGGGATGCTTGAACTTCCTCTCGATCCAGGCATGGAAAGGAGCAGAGAGGATTGCCAGGGCCAGCGCCCATGTGATCGCCCCCAAAAACGGCTCGGCCAGAAGCACGCAGACGACAATCCCAACGATCGTGACGGCGGCTAGCACAAGCGGGCCCAAGTGGCTTCCACGAACTGGTGGATTGTCAGTGTTCATTGTGCCAACACCGAAACGGTTCGTTCGGGAGTATCCTTCACGTTTCCAACCTTTGTTGACAACCAACTGTTTCCAACCGACGACCGGTCGTGGACCGGCTTATTGAATTTGCGGGCTAGGCCTTCAGCCGTTCCCGCCAGAATGGCTTCAGCAACGCCAGGCATGCCAGCACGGCAGATCCGCGGTCAGCGCTACTGCCAGATCGTTGAGATGCAGCGGTCCGAAGCGGAAAAGACTGGTGGCAAACGGCCACAGAAGCGTCCCGCCCAGCATCGAAGCGACGGCCACGACAACAATCATCAGCGACCGTTTCGGCCTGATGAGCTGTAATGTCCTTGCTTGGTTCACGCGGGAGTTGGGGCTGGTTCGTCGGCCGCTTTGAACTCTGCCGGCGCATCGCTGTCGGTGTCCTGCTTCGAGCCGCCGCGCAGCGCCACGTAGATAGCGGGAATGACGAGCACCGTCAGCAGCGTCGACGAGGCAAGGCCGAACAGCAGCGAAATCGCCAACCCCTGGAAAATCGGGTCGGTCAGGATGACTGCCGCCCCGATCATCGCTGCGATCGCAGTGAGTAGGATCGGCTTGAAGCGGATGGCGCCGGCCTCGAGCAACACGTCGACCAGCGGCCTGTCGACGCCCTTGGAATGGCGAATGAAATCCACCAGCAGGATCGAGTTGCGCACGATGATGCCGGCGAGCGCGATGAAGCCGATCATCGAGGTGGCTGAGAACGGCGCGTCGAAGGCCCAATGGCCGAGCATGATACCGATCAGGGTCAGCGGGATCGGCGTCAGGATAACCAGCGGCAGCCTGAACGAACCGAACTGCGCCACAACGAGAATGTAGATGCCCAGGATCGCCACCATGAAGGCCGCGCCCATGTCGCGGAAGGTGACCCACGTCACTTCCCACTCCCCGTCCCACAGAAGTGTAGGTTTGGATTCGTCGTCCGGTTGCCCGTGCAGTGCGATCGTTGGTTTCGGCAGGTTACCCCAATCGGCCTTGGCGATGGCATCGTCGACGGCGAGCATCCCATAAACCGGCGCCTCGAACGCGCCCGCGAGTTCCCCCATCACCATCTCGGCGGGTCGGCCGTTGTGACGGAAGATGGGATAGGATGCAGGCTCGCGCGTCACCCGCACGACGTCACCGAGTTCCACCACGTCGCGCGCGCCGGGCAGCGCGTTCGCCGGGACCGGCGTCGTAAGGGCGCGCTGGTCGACGACGCCGGCGCTCTTCGAGAGCGCCACGCGGATCGGGATCGGTTGGCGGCCGCCGCCGCGGTGGGAATAGCCGACCGTCGTGCCGCCATAGAGGTAGTTCAGCGTGTCGTACACGTCGGACTGCTCGACCTTGTAATATTCGAGGTTGTCCTGGTCGATCGACAGCCGCACGCGCTGCGGCTGGTTGTGGAAGCTGTCGTCGACGTCAACGATGAACGGGATGGAGGAGAACGTCTCGCGCACCTTTGCCGCCACCGCGCGGCGCGTCTCGGCGTCAGGCCCATAGATCTCCGCCAGCAGGGTCCCGAGCACCGGCGGACCAGGCGGTGGCTCGACTACCTTGAGCACGGTGCCTTCCGGCATGGCAATGCCCTTCAGCCGTTCGCGGATGTCGAGGGCGATGGCATGGCTTGGACGACTGCGCTCTCCCTTCCCCACCAGGTTGACCGTGACGTCGCCCTGCTCGGGTCCAGAGCGAAGATAGTAATGGCGCACCAGGCCGTTGAAATTGAAAGGCGTTGCCGTACCGGCATAGCTCTGGAACGAGACCACCTCGGCCACGTCGGCGAGACGATTCACCACAGCCTGCAACAGCCGGTTGGTGTCCTCGACCGAGGAGCCTTTGGGCAAGTCGGCAACCACCTGCAATTCGGTCTTGTTATCGAACGGCAAGAGCTTCACCGTGACGTGCTTGGTGTAGATAAGCACCATCGAAGCCATGGTCGCGGCGCCGACGACAAGCAGGAAGGTCCACGACCGAAGCCGCGACTTCAAGATGGGCCTTGCGACCGCGATATAGGCGCGACCGAGCGCGCCACCGCGGCTGCCGGCATCATGGGCATGCGCCGAGGCGTGGCCCTTCTTGCCGAATTTCATCATCAGCCATGGCGTCAGCGTCACCGCGACGAAGAAGGAGAACAGCATTGCCGCCGAGGCGTTGGCCGGGATCGGGCTCATATACGGGCCCATCAGACCAGACACGAACAGCATTGGCAGGAGCGCCGCGACCACGGTGAGCGTCGCCACGATGGTCGGATTGCCGACCTCGGCTACGGCGTCGATCGCCGCCTGCTTGCGGGACCGCCCATCATCCATGGCCCAATGCCGGGCAATGTTCTCGATCACCACGATCGCATCGTCGACCAGGATGCCTATCGAGAAGATAAGCGCGAACAGGCTGACGCGGTTCAGCGTGTAACCCATGATTCGTGAGGCAAACAACGTGAGCAGGATCGTCGTCGGGATGACAACGGCCACCACCAGCGCCTCGCGCCAGCCGATGGCGACCGCCACGAGCACGACGATCGATATGGTTGCGAGGCCGAGGTGGAAGAGCAGCTCGTTTGCCTTCTCGTTCGCGGTCTCGCCGTAGTCGCGCGTCACGACCATCTCGACGTCCTTCGGGAAAATTTCGCCCCGCACTTGGTCAAGGCGCTTGACGATCGTGTCCGCGATGACAACGGCATTGGTGCCCGGACGCTTGGCCACCGCCAGCGACACGGCCGGCGCCCGTTGAAGCCCCTTGTCGGACTTGACAATGTTGGTGACCAGGTTCTCTGCCGGCGACGTCGCCAACACAATCCCAGCCACGTCACGCACATAAACCGGCCGCCCATCCCGCGCGGTCAGAAGCAGGTTACCGATATCGCCGAGCGTCTGCAGGGTCTGGCCGGCGACAACCACGCGCTGTTTGCCCTCGTCGCGCAGCGTGCCAATCTGGAAGGACGTATTGGCCCCGGCGATCTTGGCCGTCAACTGCTGCAGCGTGATGCCGTAAAGAGAGAGTTTTTCCGGGTCCGGCTCGACCTGGATCGCTTCCGGCTGTTCGCCGACGATGTAGGTCAGGCCAATATCCGGCAGTTTGGCGACCTCGACTTGCAGTTCGTGCGCCAGCCGCGTCAGATCGGCCGAAGAATAGCGATTGGCCGCCTCGGGCGTCGGCGTCAACGTCACCACCACAATCGCGACGTCGTCGATGCCGCGCCCGACGATCAGTGGCTCGGGTATGCCAACCGGGATGCGGTCCATATTGGCGCGCACCTTGTCATGAACGCGCAAGACGGCGGCGTCGGAACTGGTGCCGACCTTGAAGCGCGCAGTCACCAGCGCACCGTCGTCCGCGGTTTGCGAGTAGACGTGCTCAACACCGTCGATGCCCTTGATGATGGTTTCCAGCGGCTCCGTCACGAGCTTGACGGCATCCTCCGCCTTCAGCCCATTGGCCACGACATGAATGTCCACCATGGGCACGGAAATCTGCGGCTCCTCTTCGCGTGGCAGCGTGACAAGGGCGACAAGCCCAAGCGCCAGCGCCGCTAACAGGAAGAGCGGGGTCAGCGGCGAAGCGATGAACGAGCGGGTGAGTCCGCCGGCGATGCCAAGTTTCATGGCAGGACGACCTTGTCGCCTTCGGCGAGCCCGGTCAGAACCTCGACCCGAGGCTGCCCGCCATCCTGGTATCGCTCGCCGAGCACGACTGCCACGCCGAGTGGTCCGTCCGCCGCATTGACTGTGACGTAGTCGATCCCATGTACCGTGCTGACCGCCTGCGGCGGCACGCCGAGCATGGTCCGCTTCGCGACGGGGATCGACACCAAAGTACGCTCATTTACGAAAAAGCTGCCGATGTCGGCAACCTCGACATCGGCGATGACGCGGCCGTTCTCGATCTCCGGATAGACCTTGGCGATGCGCCCTTGGCGGGCCTTGATGAAACCGCTTTCCATGCCGATGCCGCGTTCGGCGATATCGACCTGAGCTCCCTCCGTGATCTCCGTCGCATGCCGCTCCGGCAGTGACAGTCGCAGATAGTACTGTCCCGACGCGATCCGGGCGACCGGTTCACCCGCCATGATCACCGAGCCGGCCGTCACTGGAACCGTCAGCACCCGGCCGTCGGCCGGAGCCAAGGTGTCGCCTTCCTTGGCGCTCTGCTGGGTAACGGCCTTTTCGGCAATCGCTGCCGCCAGCTGGCTCGTGATGACGTCGAACTGGGTCTGAGCTGCATCGACCCGGCTCTGGGTCGCGGCGCCTTTGGCCAGCAAGTCCTGCGCGCGCTGCAGATCGATCTTGGCATTCTCCATCTGGGAATTGAGGGCGCCGATCTTGGCATCGGCTGCGCGAAGCTGCAGCGCTATTTTGTCGTCGACTACGGTAGCGACCACGTCACCCTTCTTGACGACCTGGCCTTCCGTCACCCGCACCTCGGTGATGGTACCGGAAATGCGCGCGCGTGCCGGCACGATCGTGCGGCTCTCGACCTGACCGTAAACGGCCTTCATCTCGATGACGGTGGCTGCCTTGACTGTGAAGTCCCCCGCAAACGCGCTGCCGTTGACGAGCAGCGTGATGCCGAGCAGAAACCCGTTGGCCGGGAGGAATCGTACGTATCTCATCGCACTGTGCCGTTCTCGGAAACGAATTGAAAGGACGGGAGGCGCGAAGGCACCTCCCGTATGGGACGCCAGTCCTCGAAAGTCGGGTGTTACTTGAAGGCGACGCCGCTCTTGCAGCCAACTTTCTTGAAGACAATAGCTGCCGGGCACCAGCCGGTAAGCGAAGCCTGGACCATATTAAGCCCGGCAAAGACGGTCAGCAGGAACCAGTAGGGCGAATAGTAATAGCCGAGCGCAACGGAGATCAGCACCATGAACCCCGCGAACATCAGAACTGCCTTGTCGATAGTCATAATCTTGTCTCCTGAAATCTGCGCCGTGCCTATTCGGCCGGCTCCATGTGAATGGCCTTGAGCTTCTTGATACCGAGCAAGTCGAGTGCCAGTCCCTCGTAGAAGGTCTCGCTCTTGCCCTGACGGACCTTGTGCAGGAAGTATTTCTCGAACCCCACTTTGGCCGTGTGCACCCACTTACCCTGCGATGACCAGTTGACGTTGCGTGGCGGGATCTGCGGCTGCGCCACGAAGGCGATGCCCTCGTCGCCGAAATCGGCCAGGCAGACCGCGTTCCAGGTCGCGACAGCCCGCGGTTCCTCGCCGCGCAACAGTGCGCCGATGTTTTCCGCCGTCGCCGTAACCATGGATTCGATCATGAAGCCGGTCTTTGGAACACCAACCGGCAGCGGCGTCTTGCCGACTGGGGGAATGGCGACGCAGACACCGATCGAAAAGATGTTCGGATAAGTCTGGTTTCGCTGATGCTTGTCGATCGTGACGAAGCCGCGCGGATTGACCAGGCCCTCTATGTCCTTCACTGCCGCCACGCCACGGAAGGCCGGAAGCATCATCGAGAAGGTGAAGGGCAGGTCGTGCCTGGCCTTCACCGAACCGTCCTCGTTTACTTCCTCCACATGCATGGTTCCTGCGTCGACCGACGACACCTTGGCGTTCGTGATCCATTTGATGTGCCGATCGCGCATGGCACTCTCAAGCAGGCCCTTGGTGTCACCGACGCCATCCAGGCCGAGATGACCGATATAGGGCTCGGGCGTCACGAAGATCATCGGCACCTGGTCGCGCACCTTGGCCCTGCGCAGCGCTGTGTCGAGGATGAAAGCGAATTCATAGGCGGGTCCGTAGCAGGATGCCCCCTGCACGGCACCGATGATGACCGGGCCTGGCTTGAGAACGAGTTCATCGACCCTCGCCTTCGTGGCAGTCGCATGGTCGATGTGGCAGATCGACTGCGTGTATCCGGCAGGTCCGAGGCCGGGCACCTCGTCGAACGCGAGGTCCGGCCCGGTCGCGATGATCAGGTAGTCGTACTCGACGAACGTACCGTCATTGAGCTCGATCCGGTTTTCCTTCGGATGCACTTTCTTGGCGCCCTCGGGTTTGAGCGCGATGTTGCGCCGCTTGAAAGTTGCGGCGAGGTCGACGGTGATGTCGTCGCGCTTGCGCCAGCCGACGGCCACCCAGGGATTGGAAGGCACGAAGGAATAGGATGTGCCGAGATTGACGACCGTCAGGCTGTCCTCGCGGCGCAGCTTCTCTCGCATCTCATAGGCCATGATGGTTCCACCAAGACCGGCACCGAGGACGACGACATGTGACATAGGGTTCCTCCCAGTGTTTCTTGTTCGAGTAACCTGACGGCAAGGCCGCAGCCTTGCGTTGATCTGGCTCAATTCCCAAGCCGGGGAGCGCGACGATAAGGCTGCGCCGCTTGCGGGCTTGCCGATGGGCTTGCAATTAACATTCAAAGATTATAAATTCAAGAGTATGAATGTAAAAGAGATGATCCCGGCTTCGGGAAAGGCGGCGGACCTGCTCAGGAGCCTGTCCCATCCGCAACGGCTCCTGGTCCTTTGCGCGTTGGGGAAGGATGAGCGCTCTGTCGCGGAACTGCGCGAGTTGCTTGGCATCGACCAAGTGCCGATGTCGCAGCAACTGATGCGGTTGCGTGCTGACGGCCTGGTCGAGTCGCGGCGCGATGGCACGACTGTCTACTACCGCATCACACGACCGGAAGTGCTCACGGTCGTGGAAGCGCTTCACACGGCTTTCTGCCCCTGACGAGAAGCTCTTGCATCGACAATCTCAAAGGCGATGCGCTGCATGCCGCATCCCGAAGAAACAGGAGAAGTGCAATGTTTGGATTTGGAGCGCAGTCGTCGGTCAAAACGCTGACGCCGACGCAACTGCGTCAGATGGGCGATACTGTCACGCTTGTCGATGTCAGGGAGAACGCCGAGTGGGCGTCCGGGCATATAGCCGGGGCCATTCATATTCCTTTGGGCAGGCTTCGTGAGAAGATGGAGCTCATCCCATCCGGCAAACCCGTTGTGTTTTATTGCCAGGCCGGCGGCCGTTCATCGCAAGCAATTGCCATCGCCAAGGCTGGTGGACAATCGCACGACACCCATTTGGGCGGCGGTATCGGCGCCTGGCGTGCGCATGGCTTTCCTCTGGCAAGCTGATACGGACACCGTTCTCATAACAGAGGTTCAGCTGCGGCGTCTCACGGCGCTTCCAGGTGCTCAATTCGTTCGGAGGGCTGCGCGCGAACCGCGCGCAGTTCGTACCAGAGGGCATTCAGGATGCCGACCGTGGTGGCCAGTCCGAGGCCAAGGATCTTTGCCACGCCTCGGTACCATCGACACGGCCAGAGGCCTGATTGCAGGCATTTGCTTTCAGAGCAGGCAGGTATAGGACTTTACCGTGCTGAGGTGCCCCTTGCTTTCTACGCCTTCAAAAGACCCTCTCATCCTTTTTTATACGGCATTCTTCAGCAAGCCCGTCGACATCGCATCCATTCATTGTGATCTTTCGGGTCAGTGGACCCTGGACAAGCGTCGGCTTCCCGAGGCGGCGGCGGTCGTCTTCCACATCCCAAATTTCCGCGAGATCGGCGACGCCTGGAAATATCCAGGCCAGTTTTGGGTAGCCTGGTCGATGGAAAGCCGGTCAAACTACAAGCGGATTGCGGATCCGAAGATCATGCGGCACTTCGACTTCACGGTGACGCATGAACGCAGCTCCGATATCTGGGCGCCTTATCTGCCACGCGCATCCTGGTGGGAGGAGGTTCGAGCAACACCGATCGCGGCCAAGACGGAAGCGGCCCCGGCCGTGCTCTTCCAATCGGCCATTTTGAACCATAGCGGACGCGTTGATTTCGTGCGGGAGCTTTCCCACCACATCAGAATCGATTCCTATGGCCGGCATTTTCGCAACCGAACGATAGAAGGGCCCGATCTCGGCAGGAAAACTAAGATCGACACCGTCGCGCGCTACAAGTTCTGCCTCGCTCTGGAGAACTCCAGCGAGACGGACTATGTCACGGAAAAGCTCTTCGATGCCTTCAATGCCGGTTCGGTGCCCGTCTATCTCGGTGCCCCGAATGTTGACGAATTCGCGCCGGCAGGCTCCTACATCAACGCGGCGGATTTCAGCAGCCCCGCCGATCTGGCGGCGTATCTGCGGCATCTGATCGATACGCCGGATGCCTATGAGGCGTATTTCGCCTGGCGATCGAAGCCGCTGCCGGAGGCTCTCGCTCAGCGCCTGCAAGAACTGGAATCGCCCGTCTTTTGCCGGCTGATGAAGTTCGTGCAACAGCAGAAGGAAGATCATCCGGTCCGACCTGCCGGGCGGCCTCGGCTTCCCTTTGGTCCCAGATCCTATGTCAGCACACGGCTGCGCAAGTGGACGAAGAAGGTTCCGAACTGA
The DNA here is from genome assembly GCF_002529485.1 of Mesorhizobium sanjuanii. Lineage (NCBI taxonomy): Bacteria > Pseudomonadati > Pseudomonadota > Alphaproteobacteria > Hyphomicrobiales > Phyllobacteriaceae > Mesorhizobium > Mesorhizobium sanjuanii. Next base: position 3,450 of record NZ_NWQG01000078.1, on the reverse strand, counting down.
GAATACGGCTTGCGCTTTTCACGTCAATTAATAAATTTACGCATGGAATAGTTTACTGATACGCGTTGAAACTAGGGAACTTGTCTGTAAAATTTCGCCTTGCAGTTGCACGCTGGCTGACCGTATCTAGAGCCGGGCAGCGCATGGAACCAGGTCCATGACGCGAGGGTTTGAATGTCGATGACGCACAAGACGATGGAGGATTTCGCCCGTTCCTGCGGCGTCTCCAGGCCGACACTGTCGAAATTTTTCGACGATCCGACCAGCGTCAAGCCGGCAACGCGAAAGCGCATCGAAGAGGCGCTGCGCTCGTCCGACTACCAGCCCAATCTGTTCGCGCGCAACCTCAACCGCAAGCGCACCCGCAGCATCGGCATCATGGTGCCGACGGTCGCCGATCCCTTCTATTCGGAGATGGTCAGTCGCATCGAGCTTCGGCTGCGCGACGAAGGCTACTGGCCGATCGTCATCTCCTCGCACGGCTCGCGCGACCTCGAAGTGGAGGCGACGCGAACCATCCTGTCGCTGAAAGTTTCCGGCGCGCTCATCGCGCCGCTCGGCCTGCGCTCGGACCGCCTCACGCTGGAAAAACTGACACAAGCCATACCAGTCGTATATTTCGACACCTATCTTGAGGGCGGAACGCCCTTCGTCGGCAACAACAACGCGCAGAGTGTCTCGACCATCGTCGACTATCTGTGCCGGTCCGGCGACGCCCCGGTCTATTTCGATATCCCGCACGTCAACCATAACTCGCCGGAACGGCTGAGCAGCTATGTCGGCGCCATGCAGCGGCTCGGGTATGAGCCTGTCGTCATCGGCAACACCGACGACTACACATGGGATTTCGAACGGATCGGCTACGAGCAAACCGAAAAGATGCTCGACAACGGCGGCCTGCCGGGAAAGACCATCCTGTGCAACAACGACCGTCTGGCCTTCGGCGTGATGGCGGCAGCGTATGCGCGCGGCCTCAAGGTCGGTCGCAAGGGCGATTGCGACCTGCGTGTCGCGGCCCACGACGATCATCCGCTGAGCCGCTACACTTGTCCCGGCCTCACCACCATGGCGCAGGATTTCGCCGCCATGGCTGGGCGCAGCGTCGAGACGCTGCTGGCCCTGATGGACGAGGATGAGGCGACGGTTACCGCCAAGGTCAACCTCGACGCGACGCTGGTGATGCGTCAGTCGGCCTGAGCCTTGCCAAAAGCCGGATCGAAGCCGCGCCATGCGGCGACCGCGGCACCGACAGCTTGCCGCGCCGCCGGACCATGGCGGCCCATCGACACGAAGCCATGGATCTGTCCCGGCCAGCGCCGCAACACGACCGTTACGCCGTCATCTTGCAGACGTTTCGCATAAGCCTCGCCTTCGTCGGCCAGGATATCGTGACCGGCGATTGCGAGGAAGGCCGGCGGCGCTCCGGCTAGGCTTGCCGCCTTCAGCGGCGAGACGCGCCAGTCGTCGATGTCGCTGGCCCTGCTTATGTAGTGATCCCGGAACCAGGCCATGGTGGCCGCGGTGAGGCCAAAACCGTCGGCAAAGCGGCGATAACTGTCCGCCGTCTGAGAGGCATCCGTGTTCGGATAGAACAGCAGTTGCGTCGTCACTTTGATTCCGTCGTCACGTGCGAGCAGGCTGAGCACCGTAGCGAGATTGCCGCCTGCGCTATCGCCGGCGACGGCAACGCGCCTTGCGTCGATGCCGAGGTCGCCGGCCGCCTGTTGCATGGAGGAGAGCACGGCGCGGCAATCCTCGACCGCGGCCGGGAATTTATGCTCCGGCGCCAGCCGGTAGGCGGGCGAGACGACGACGCAGGCCGCCATGTTGGCGAACCAGCGGCAGATCTCATCATGGGACTCCAGGTTGCCGATCACCCAGCCGCCGCCATGCAGATAGAGCAGCGCGGGAGCATCTGTTCCTGGCGCGTCGTGCCCGCGATAGATCCTGAGCGTCAGCGGGCCGCCCGGCCCGGCGATGGTCCGCTCGCTCAGCGAAGCGACCGGCTCGCGCTCGCCCTGGAGTGCGGGAAATCCCTCTTCATAGGCGCGGCGCGCCTCTTCGGGCGTCCCGGCCTCGAATGGCCGGACGGCGGCCTGCCGGCCGAGGTCGAGCACGTGCCGAGCCTCAGGATCGAGTAAAGGCACGGAGGGCGATGTCGTCATGGGGCGGATCTCAGGCAAGCAGGCTTGCCGCCTCGTCTTCGCCAAGCAGCGGCGGTTGATCGACCGTTCCATTGACGGCGACCGATTCGCGGCTTTCGCCCGAAGCCAGGATCGCCTCCATGATCTCCAGCACATGCAGTGCGAGGTCGCCGGAGGCGCGCGGCTTCCTGCCCGTTGCCAGCGCCCGCGAAAGGTCGGCAACGCCGAGCATGCGGTAGTTGGCGCGGTCCGGCGCGGCGAACGGCCAGTTGCGCGCGCCGTAGAGCCCGCTTTCGCTGTGGAAATCGGCCCAGTCGGCGCCTCGTTCCGATAGCGAGACCGTACCGCCGAACGTATCGGGGTCGGGCAGCCGCAGCGAGCCCTCCGTCCCGTGCAACTCGATCGGGTGGTTGGAGTGCTTGAAGACATCCCAGGAGGTGCCAAAGGTGACGGTGGCGCCGGAATGGAATTCCAATAGCGAGAGGATGTTGGTCGGCGTGCCGACCTTGAAGCTGCTGTTCTTGAAGGGGCCTTCGGCGGTGATCAGTCGCTCTTCCTGGCCGCGCGTCGCCATCGCCATCACGCGCTGGACCGGCCCGAGCAGATTGACGAGCATGGTCAGGTAGTAAGGCCCCATGTCGAAAACCGGGCCGCCGCCGGGCTGGTAGTAGAATTGCGGATTGGGATGCCAGTGCTCCATACCGCGCCCCATCATGAAGGCGGTGCCGGTCACCGGCCGACCGATCGCGCCCTCATTCATCAGGCGGCGTGCGCGCCGCCCGGCGGCGCCGAGGAAGGTATCCGGAGCCGAACCAAGCAGCAGCCCGCGCTTTGCCGCCTCCGTGACGAGGCGCCTGCCATCGGCGGCCGAGGTTGCCAGCGGCTTTTCGGTGAAGACATGCTTGCCCGCCGAAAGTGCCGAAAACGAAATGTCGAAATGCGCCGCCGGGATGGTCAGGTTGAGGACAAGGTCGATCTCCGGATCGGCCAGAAGCGCGTCGACGCTGAGAGCCCGGATGCCGTACTCACTGGCGCGAAGGGCCGCCATGTCGGGCGATATATCGGCGCAGGCGCGCAGTTCCACCTCGCCGAACAAAGCCGCATTGCGCAAATAGGTCATCGAGATGTTGCCGCATCCGACAACGCCAATGCCGAGCTTTGCCTTTGATTTTGGCTGCATTTCGGTCTCACCTCCCAACGCGATATAGCCTGTTTGAACCGCTGAAACGCCAACGGATCACATTCGAAAGCCGCTATAAAGCATTTTAAATATTGACGCGCGTAAAATTTTTATGGAACATGCGGA
>NZ_NWQG01000077.1:0-16026 GCF_002529485.1 Mesorhizobium sanjuanii | reverse complement strand
GGCTTCCAGCGCTCGGAGGAGAAAATGACTGACATTAAAAAAGGGCCGGTTTCCGGCTCGAAGTCTGCTGCGCACGTGACGATCGCCGACCGCAGGCAGTTTCTCATTGGCAGCGCCGGACTGCTTGGCGCGGCGACACTTGGCATGGGCACCGGGCTGGGTGTTCGCCGGGCTCGCGCCCAGTCGCGCGCCGAAATCAGCTTTGCCAGCGCTGCCTTCTTCGGCAAGGAAACCTTTGGCGACCTGATCAAGGCCTTCAACGAATCGCAGGATCGCGTTCTGGTCAAGAACATCGAACTGCCGCCGCCGAGTTCCTCGACGGAAGTCTATCAGGGTCTCGTCCAGCAGCTCGCCCGCCGCACCGGCACGCCTGACGTCTTCAGCCAGGACGTGATCTGGATCGCCGGCTTTGCCGCCGCCGGCTGGGCGCTGCCGCTCGACGAGTATTTTCCGGCGGACAAGCGCAGCGCGTACTTCACCGGAACCCTCAACGCCTGTACCTATGGCGGCAAGCTGACCGCCCTTCCCTGGTTCATGGATTCGGGCATGTTCTACTACCGCAAGGACGTGCTGGAGAAGCATGGCGGCAAGGTGCCGGACAACTGGGCCGACATGGCGACCATCGCCGCCGCGGCGCAGAAGGCCGGCGATGTCGATTTCGGCTATCTCTGGCAAGGCAAGCAGGCCGAAGTTCTGGTCTGCGATGCGGTCGAGATCATCACCTCCAACAATGGCGCGATCCTTGCCCCCGACGGCAAGTCGTCACAGATCAACCAGAAGGCGGCCGTCGAAGCGATCCAGTTCCTTCACGACACCATTGCCAAGACCAAGATCAGCCCGCAGGACGTGCTGTCCTGGGACGAGGAGCCGTCGCGCCAGCCCTTCACGTCGGGCAAGGCGATGTTCATGCGCAACTGGTCCTATGTCTATCCGATCGCCCAGGATGCCAAGGCCTCGCAGGTGGTCGACAAGGTTGGCGTCGCGCCGCTGCCGTCCTTCCCCGGCGGCAAGAGCGCGGCCTGCCTGGGCGGCTATCAGCTCGGCGTCAACGCCAACTCCAAACAGCGCGAAGCCGCGATCGAACTTTTGACCTGGCTGTCGTCGACCGAGACCCAGCACCGCATCGCGCTGAATTTCGGCCTCGCGCCGACGCGCCCGGCGCTGTTCCAGGACGAGCAGATCAAGAAGGAACAGCCTTTCATGGCAAGCCTCGAGAAGGTGTTCACCGGCGCCACGGCGCGGCCGATCACGCCCGAATACGCCAAGGTGACACTCGCGCTCCAGTCCGGCATCTCCAAGGCGCTGGTTTCGGGCAATGTCCAGGCCGAGATGGACTCTCTCTCCGACCAGATCAACAAGATCGTCGGCTAACCAATGTCCGCGGCGGCCACTGTTCCTGGCGTTGGCCGGCCGCGGCTTGGCAAGGCGCTGCCCGGCGCGCTCTGGGCCTTGCTTCTGCTGACGCCGGCCTTCGTGTCGCTGGCGTCGGTTTCCTTCTACCCGATCGTCAACGGGCTCTATCTCTCGCTCACCAACACCTCGCTGATCACCCAGGAGAACGAATTCTCGGGCTTCGCCAACTATGTGCAGCTGTGGGGCGACGCGCAGTTCTGGAACGCCTGGTGGCACACAATGTGGTTCACCTTCGCGTCCACCGTGCTGGAGACGGTGATCGGGCTCGGCATGGCGCTCATCCTGTGCGAGGCCTTCAAGGGTCGTGGGCTCGTCCGCGCGGCCATGCTGGTGCCCTGGGCGATGCCGACCGTCGTCACCTCCAAGATGTTCGGCTGGCTGTTCGACGGCCAGAACGGCATCATCAATTACATCCTGCTGCACGCCGGGCTGATCGACCAGAACATCAACTGGTACGGCTCTCCCGACACCGCGATGACCACCATCATCATCGCCGATGTCTGGAAGACCACGCCCTTCATGGCGCTGCTGCTGTTGACCGGCCTGCAGACGGTGCCCAACTCGCTGATCGAGGCGGCGCGCATGGACGGCGCCAAGGGCTGGATCACCTTCTGGCATATCCGCCTGCCGCTCCTGATGCCGACCTTGCTGATCGCCGGCCTGTTCCGGGCGCTCGACGCGTTCCGCGTATTCGACCTCGTCTACGTGCTGACCGGCGGCGGCCCGGCCGATTCCACCGAGACGCTGTCGACGCTGTCCTACAAGGTGCTGTTCTCGACCCTGCAATTCGGCTATGGCTCGGCTGTTTCGACGGCCATGTTCGTCACCGAAGGCATCATTGCGCTGGCCTTCTGCCTCTATCTCATCAGGCAGATCCGGAGGGCACAATGAACGATACGCGCTCACCGCTGCAGACCATCATCATCTATCTCGGCGCGCTGCTGATCCTGGTCTGGTCGGGCGGCCCGTTCATCTGGCAGTTCTCGACATCGTTCCAGCTCGACAAGGCGCTGACCTCTGGCTCGCCGTCGCTGATCCCCGACCCCTTCACGCTCGAGCACTATTACAACGCCTTCGTCGAGAAAGAGCTGCACCGCTATGTCTGGAACTCGCTGGTGGTCTCGCTTGCGACGACGTTCCTGTGCCTCTTCGTCGGCTCGCTGGCCGCCTTCGCGTTGTCCAGGCTCAACGTCAGGGGACGCTTCGGCATACTGATGGTCATCCTTTCGGTGTCGATGTTCCCGCAGATCGCGCTGGTTGGGCCACTCTACCTGGTCGCCACCAATCTCGGCCTGCTCGATACCTACACCGCATTGATCATCACCTATCTGGCGCTCGGCCTGCCGCTCGTCACCTGGGTCCTCTTCGGCTATTTCGAGACATTGCCGCGCGAGATCGACGAGGCGGCGCGCATGGACGGCGTCAGCATTCCCGGCCTGCTCTGGCACATCATCCTGCCGATGTCGCTGCCGAGCCTAGTGACCACCGGCCTGCTTGCCTTCATCACCGCCTGGAACGAGTTCCTTTTCGCCCTCGCCTTCACCTCCAACATCGATCGCCAGACGATCCCCGTCGGCATCGCCAATTTCACCAACCAATATTACGTGCCCTGGGGCGACATCGCCGCCGCGTCGGCGGTCGTCACCGTGCCCTTGATCGTGCTGGTGCTGTTCTTCCAGCGTCACATCATCGAAGGGCTGACCCAAGGTGGCATCAAAGAATGAGCGGCATCAATGAATGAAAGGACGATCGTGGAAGACCTCAAAGTCGGCTGCCAGACCTTTACCTGGGAAATGCTCGGGGACCGCTTTGCCGGCGGTCCGGACGACTTCATCAAGGCGATCGCCGACGGCGGCTATGCCGGCATCGAGATCACCGACACGATGATCGGCCGCTATGCCGGCAAGCCGGCGGAATTCGCCACCGCGCTGAAGTCGTCCGGGCTGACGCTGGTCGCCTTCGCCTTCGGCTCGAAGAGCGGCTTCACAGTGAAGGATCAGATCGGCGCCGACCTCGAGACCGCCAAGCGCTGGATCGACTTCGCCGCTGCCTTCCCGGGCGCGCTGGTGTCGATGGGCTCGGCGACCGTCGTCTCCGACGGCCCGCGCGACGACAAGTTCGCCATCGCGGCGGAAGTCTACAACAAAGCCGGCGAACTTGGCCGCAAGGCAGGCGTCCAGGTCGCGGTACATCCCAGTTCCCACCACAACACGCTGCTCTTCGACCGTGCTGACTACGACCGGATCTTCCCATTGCTCGACCCTTCGCTGGTCGGCTGGGTGCCGGACACCGGCCACATCTTGCGTGGCCACAAGGACATGGCCGACACGCTCACCACTTACCGCGACCGTATCCGCTATGTGCATCTCAAGGACGTCGACGCCGGCGGCACCTGGGCGATGCTCGGCAAGGGTGTCTGCGATACGGCAAAGGTGATCGAGATCGCCAGTGCCGCGCCCAACTTCAACGGCTGGCTGGTGCTGGAGGAGGAATCCGAGACCGCCGCCGCCGATCCGGCCGCCGCGGTCAAGACCAACCGCCAGACCATGCGCGGCTACGGGGCGTAGATCATGATCCGCAAGAAAGACCGTCGCCTTCGTGTCGGTGTGCTCGGCTGCGGGCCGATCGCGCAGTTCGCCCATCTGGAATCCTGCGTGAAGGCCGCCAATGCCGATCTCTACGCGATCTGCGATGCCGCGCCCGATCTGCTCGCCCGCATGGGTGCCACCTACGAGCCAGAGAAGATGTATGCCGACTACGACGAGATGCTCGCCGACCCGCAACTGGAGGCAGTGATCGTCGCCACTTCGGACGCCTATCACGTACCGATGTCGATCAGAGCACTGGAAGCCGGCAAACATGTGCTGTGCGAAAAGCCCATAGGGGTCTCGGTCGAGGAGGGCCAAAAACTCGCCGATGCGGTCAGGCGTTCCGGCAAGGTGCTGCAAGTCGGCCATATGAAGCGCTTCGATCCAGCGCTCGAAGCGGCGCGCGATTTCGTCCGCGACGAGATGGGCGAGATCCTGGCGCTGAAGGCCTGGTACTGCGATTCCACCCACCGTTACACCAACACCGACGCAGTCCAGCCGCTGCCGGTCACCAGCAAGCTGGCGAGGAAGCCGGCCGGCAACCCGAAGGCTGATCTCAGGCAATATTTCATGCTGGCGCACGGCTCGCATCTCGTCGACACGGCGCGCTTCCTCTGCGGCGAGATCACCGCTGTACGCGCGCGCCTCAATGAGCGCTTCGGCGCCTATTGCTGGTTCGTCGAAACCGAATTCGCCAATGGCGCGCTTGGCCATCTCGACCTCACCGTGGCCGTGCGCATGGACTGGCACGAAGGCTTCCAGCTCTATGGCGAGAACGGCTCGGTGATCGCGAAAACCTTCAATCCCTGGTACTTCCGGGCGAGCGAGGTCGACATCTTTCACGAGAAAGACGCGACCTCGCGCAGGCCGCTCGGCGCCGACGGGCATTTCTTCAGACGCCAGCTCGAAGGCCTTGCCGAGATCGTCCTGGACGGCAAGCCGATGCGCGGCGCCAACGTGGAGGACGGCCTTGCCTCGATCCGCGCCATGGTGGCGATCGCCCGCTCGGTCGAGAACGGCGAACGCGTCGAGATCGCCAGCGTGACGGGAGCGGTCTGATGCAAGTCGGGGTGTTCGCCAAGACCTTCCCGGGCAGCGAACCGACCGGCGTGCTCACGGCGGTACGCGACGCCGGATTTGCCGTCACCCAGTTCAACCTTGCCTGCGCCGGCCTGCCATCGATGCCGGATGCGGTGCCCGACGACGCCATCCGGTCCATCGCGGCCGCATCCGATGCCACCGGCGTCACCCTTGTGGCGCTCTCCGGCACCTACAACATGGCGCATCCGGACAAAGCGGTGCGCGACGACGGCCTGCGCCGGCTTGCCGTCATAATCGAAGCCGCAGCGGATCTTTCCGTTCCGCTGGTCACGCTATGCACGGGAACCCGCAACCGCGACGACCAGTGGGCGTACCACCCCGACAATGCCGACCCCTCGGCATGGGCCGACATGGCGGCCGAGATGGAAAAGGCGCTTGAGCTGGCGGAACGTCACGACGTCGATCTCGGCATCGAACCCGAGCAGGCCAACATCGTCACCTCGGCCGGGGACGCGATGCGCCTCATTGCCGAAATGGGCTCGAAGCGGCTGCGCGTCGTTCTCGATCCGGCAAACCTGTTCGAGCAGGCGAACGCGGCGCAAGCGCGTGCCATCGTGGCTGCCGCGGTCGAGCGCACGGCCGGCCATGTCGCCATGGCGCACGCCAAGGACCGCTTAGCCGACGGCCGTTTTGCCACCGCCGGCCATGGCGTCGTCGGCTTTCCGGATTTCGTCGCCCGCCTCAAGGCATCGGGCTTTGACGGGCCGCTGGTGACGCACGGGCTTTCGGCCGAAGAGGCGCCCGGGGTTGCCCGTTTCCTGAAAGGGCTGGTGTGATGGCACGCCCGACCACCTTGCTCCGTGATGACACCATGCTGCGCGTTTCCGACACGGGTAACGGGCCGGCGGTCGTGTTCCAGCACGGATTGGGCGGCGGCGAGGCGCAGGTCGCCCAGGCTTTCCCCGCCGACGCCGGCATCCGGCGCCTCACGCTGGAATGCCGCGGGCACGGTGGCTCGGGGCTCGGCGGTGGCCGTCCGTTTTCCCTTGGCATGTTCGCCGACGATGTCCTGGCTGCCGCCGATCAAGCCGGCCTCGATCGTTTCATCGCCGGCGGCATTTCGATGGGCGCAGCGATCGCCTTGCGCCTCGCCTGCCGCCACCCGGACCGCGTGGCCGGCCTGCTGCTCGTGCGTCCAGCCTGGACATTCGGCAATGCGCCCGTGAACATGCGGCCGAACGCCGAAGTTGCCGACCTGATCCTCGACCATGGCCCCGACGCAGCGAGAACGATCTTCGCGCAGTCGCGGACAGCAACGCGTCTCAAGCGCGAGGCACCTGACAATCTTGCCTCGCTGCTGGGTTTTTTCGACCGGCCGGATTCGGTGTCGTTCGCGCGGATCCTCGCCGACATCTCCGCCGACGGCCCGGGCGTTTCTGAGAGCGACGTCGCTGGACTTGGTGTTCCCGCTCTGGTCGTCGGCAACGCCGTGGATGCGGTGCATCCCTTGTCGGTCGCCCACAAATTGGCCGCCACTATTCCTGGCGCGACCTTTGCCGAAATCCCTGCCAAGGCGCTCGACAGCGCCAGGCATTTCGCCGCGCTGCAGGCCGAGATCACCGACTTCCTTCACGCCCACGCCAACTTCCGGAGCCTTATTCCCTCATGACGACCAAATCCCTGTCCGGTCCTGCCGCCATCGCCGCCTTGCCGCGCAACCGGCTGCTCGGCGAGTTTTCCCTGTGGTCGGCGGACCTTGCCAATATGGAGCGCGACCTGAAGCGCATCGACGCTTTCGTCGACCTGCATCATATCGACGTCGCCGACGCCCGCTTCACCCCCGGCTTCCTGTTCTTTCCCGATCTGGTGGCGCGGATCGCCAGGCTGACGGCAAGGCCGATCCATGTCCATCTGATGGTCGAAGCCGAGATCGTCGAGGAACAGACGCGCCAGTTCATCGAGGCCGGCGCCGACCTGATCAGCGTGCACGCCGAAAACGGCGAGGCCGGCCTGCGCGCCGTGCGGCTGGCGCATGCGCTCGGCGCCGAGGCCGGTGTCGTGCTCAGGCTGGAGACGCCAGTCGCGGCGGTCACCCCGTTCCTGTCGAAGGTGGCATTCGTGACGCTGCTCGGCACCTCGATCGGCGTCAAGGGCCAGAGCCTGTCCGAACAGGCCTGCGACCGCCTGATCGAGGCGCGCGCGCTGATGAAGAAGGCAGGGCGCGAAGCCGACATCATCCTCGCCGCCGATGGCGGCATCCGCCACGAGACGGTGCCGCGTCTGCGCGGCGCCGGCGCCGAGACCGTGGTTCTGGGATCGCTGGCTTTCGGCGACCCCGACCTTGCGCAGCGCATGGCCTGGCTGCACGGGCTGAAGGTCGCCGCCTGATGACAAAACTCGCCCTTGCCTTCGATCTCGGCGGCACGGAGCTGCGTGGCGCGCTGGTCGAGCGCGACGGCGCCGTTGCCGCCCGCGTTTCGGCGCCGACGATGGCGGGCGCGGGATCGGAAGCGGTGATCGGCCAGATTATTGCCCTGGCTGGAACCCTGCTGGCGGAGCACCCGCAGGCAAAGGTCGCCGGCATCGGCATGTGCGCGCCGGGGCCACTCGATCCCAAGGCTGGGATCGTCATCGGGCCGCCGACACTGGCCGGCTGGCATGACGTGCCGTTGATCGACATTCTTAGCCGGCAATTCGGTCTGCCGGTGCGACTGGAGAACGACGCCAATGCGGCGGCTCTCGGCGAATGGCGCTTCGGCGCCGGCCGTGGCAGTGGCTCGCTGGTGTTCGTCACCGTATCGACCGGCATTGGCGGCGGCGTGGTCGCCGACGGCCATATCTATCACGGCCGGCGCGGGCTGGCGGCCGAGATCGGCCACATGACCATCACCGGCGAAGGCGACCGCTGTTTCTGCGGCGCCGTCGGCTGTTTCGAGGCCGTCGCCTCCGGCACCGCGCTTGGACGCCGCGCCACTCGGCTGACCGCACCGGGTGACGGCTCGCTGCTCAGGCGCCTTTCCGGCGACGGCGACGTTTCGGCCAGGCACGTCGTCGAGGCCGCGCGTGCCGGTGACGTCAACGCGCTGGAACTGGTCGACGCCGAGGCCAAATGGCTGGGCATCGGCTTCACCAATTTGCTTCACCTCTATTCGCCGGAGCTGATCGTCATGGGCGGCGGACTCGCCAACGGCTTCGACCTCCTGGCGCCGGGCATAAGGGCCACTATCGAGCAGCGCGCAATGCCGGCCTATCGCGACGTGCCGATCGTGCCGGCGGAGCTCGGCGACCGCGCCGGGCTGATCGGCGCGGCAAGCCTGATCCTTTGGGAGGGCGAACCGGGCGCGCCGCTGGCGATCGCTCAGGACGAAGATAGTGGCCCAAGCAAACGTGCCGATGCCAGGGAGGCAAACCATGGCTGAACTCAAGCTGCGCGGCGCGCGCAAATCTTATGGATCGGTCGAGATCATCAAGGGGATCGACCTCGACGTCGAGGATCGCGAATTCGTGGTCTTCGTCGGCCCGTCCGGCTGCGGCAAATCCACCCTGCTGCGCATGATCGCCGGCTTGGAAAAGATCACCGCCGGCGACCTTCTCATCGATGGCGTGCGCGCCAACGACATCGATCCGTCCGAGCGTGGGCTGGCCATGGTGTTCCAGTCCTACGCGCTCTATCCGCACATGAGCGTGGCCGAGAATATGGGTTTTGCGCTGAAGATCGCCGGCGTATCCGCCGCCGAAAAAGAGCGCAAGGTGAAGGAGGCCGCCGATGTGCTGCAGCTTTCGCATCTCCTCGACCGCCGGCCGAAGGCGCTGTCCGGCGGCCAGCGCCAGCGCGTCGCCATCGGCCGCGCCATCGTGCGCAATCCCAAAGTATTCCTGTTCGACGAGCCGCTGTCCAATCTCGACGCTGCCTTGCGTGTCAGCATGCGGCTCGAGCTGATGCGGCTGCACGAGCAGCTCAATGCAACGATGATCTACGTCACCCATGATCAGATCGAGGCCATGACCATGGCCGACAAGATCGTGGTGCTGAACAATGGCTCCATCGAGCAGGTCGGCTCGCCGCTCGATCTCTATAACAAGCCGGCAAACATCTTCGTTGCCGGCTTCATCGGTTCGCCGAAGATGAACCTCTTGAAGCTGAAAGTGGCTTCGACTGGATCCGAAGGCGTCACTGTCACTTTGCCGGGCGGCCAGCCACTGACCGTGCCGGTCGAAGCGGGCAGGGTCAAGACTGGCGACGAACTGCTGCTCGGCATGCGGCCGGAGCATCTGCGAATCTCTGCCGATGGCCGCTTCAAGGGACAAGCTGTGCTGGCCGAGCGGCTGGGCGGCCTGACCATCCTGCATGTCGAGGTCACGCCCGACATCACGCTGGTGGTGCAGGCCGAAGGTGGCGACACCACGCCGTTGCACAGCCCGATCGCGCTCGACGTAGACCCGTCGGTTTGCCATTTGTTTCGCATGGATGGACCGGCGCTGACGCCTTTGCCTCCCGTGTGAGTGGTCGCCGCCAACATCGATGTGCTGCACCGCAGCACATCAAAAGCCACTGCACACCATTTTAAATCTTGACGCGTGTTAAATTTTTCTAAAACATGCGGAAATGCTGACCTGTATCGGTCGGCACTCTGGGAGGAGAAATGCCTGATACGAGAAGTGGCCTGACCCAGGCCCTGAATCTGCGAGCCGCATGGCGACCGACGATTGGTCGGCAGCCTGCTGTCGCAAGCGCCGGGCCGGCCGTCGCCGCGCTCCGCACAGGCATTTCGGTCGTCGAGAAACGAGCCAGATATAACGCAACCAACAATTAGGAGGAGGACGAAGCATGCGCATGTTCAATTGCCTGACGCTTGGCGCAGGTCTGTTTGCAACCGCACTTTCAATGCCGGCCCATGCCGAAGACGCGGCGAAGGTCGCGGCCATCGTCAAGGGCCTCGACAATCCGTTCTTCCAGACCATGCAGAAGGGCATCGAGGACCAGGCCAAGGCCGACGGCGTCAACGTCACCGTCCAGGCTGCCGCCAATATGGGTGACGCCACCGGGCAGGCCGACCGGCTGACCGCCATGGCGATGCAGGATTTCGACTGCTACCTGGTCAATCCGATCAGCGTGTCCAACCTGGTTCAGGCGCTGGTGCCGGTCGCCCAGAAGAAGAAGCCGATTGTCAACATCGACAGCACCATCGACGCCGAACAGGCCAAGGCCGCAGGCTTCGCCATCTCGACCTATATCGGCACCGACAATGTCGCCGCCGGTGCGCTGGCCGGCGAGGAGATGCTGAAGCTGGTGCCTGCCGGCTCCAAGGTGGCGCTGGTCGCCGGCATCGTCGGCGACGTCGGCTCCAATGCCCGCATCAAGGGCTTCAGGCAGGCCGTCGAAGGCAAGCTCGAGGTGGTGGTGATGGTGAGCGCCGACTGGGACCGCGAGAAGGCACTGACGGCGGCGACCGACATCCTCGCCGCGCACCCCGATCTCGCCGGTTTCTTCGCCGCCAACGACATCATGGCGCTCGGCATCGAACGCGCCGTGCAGACCTCGGGCAAGGACGTCAAGGTGATCGGCCTCGACGGCATCGTCGACGCGCTGAAATCGATCGCCGCCGGCGAGCTCACCGCCACTGTCGCCCAATATCCCTATGTCGTCGGCGCCATGGGCGTCGAGGCCTGCAAGGTAGCGGCCATGGGCAAGGAGCTGCCCGCCAACGTGCCGGCGCCGGTGCTCTTGATCAACAAGGACAATGCCGAAGCCTCGCTGAAGAACTTCCCGGCCCCCGGCGGCGACTATCCCGATCCCTTCCGCGAGATGTTGAAGTGAACACTCCTGAACAAAACGCGCCCGTGCAGACCGCGGGCGCGGCGGAGGAGAGCCGTTCCTCCCTGTCGGCTCTCCTCCTGGATCCTTCCTTCTGGGCCGACTGGGCCTCCGTCGTCGGCCTGGTCGGCCTCGTCATCGTCTTCGGCATCGCCCAGCCGGTCTTTCTGAGCATCGCCAATCTGCAGGCCCTGCTCCTGGCGGCGGCGATCCTGGTCGTACTGTCGATCGGTCAAACCTTCGTCGTGGCGACCGCCGGCATCGACCTCTCGCTGGCTGCCGCGGTCATGCTGGGCGCCATCATCCTTGGTCTCGTCAATGCCGCCGGCTATGGCATCTTCCTCGCCTGTGTCTTGGCTGTTCTTGCCACCAGCGTGGCGGGCTTCCTCAACGGCGTCCTCATCACCGCCGGGAAAATTCCCGACTTCGTGGTGACGCTTGGCACGCTATCCGGCATCACCGGGCTCGGCCTCATCCTGTCGGGCGGCGAGCCGACGATGGTCGGATCCACCTTCCTGCTCAAGCTCGCCTCCGGCTCCTTCGGACCCTTCGGCTATCCCGTCTGGGTGGCGATCGCGGCCGTCATCGTCGCCCATATCGCGCTCTATCATACCCGCTTCGGCGTGCATCTGCTGGCCACCGGCGGCCAGGTCGAAAGCGCCGGCGCGCTCGGCATCCGCACCAATCGTGTCAAGATCGCCGCCTATACGATTTCAGGCTTCTGCGCCGGCATCGCCTCGCTGCTTCTGGTGGCGCGCATCGGCTCGGCCGAGCCGCTGATCAACACCAGCCTTCTCCTCAATTCCGTGGCGGCGGTGGTGCTCGGCGGTGTCAGCCTGTTCGGTGGCCGCGCCAGCATTCTCGGGCCGGCGATCGGCGCGCTGATGCTCACCGCGCTGGTCAATGGACTGACCCTGCTCAGCGTTTCGGCCTTCTACCAGCCGCTCGCCGTCGGCGCCATCGTGGTGCTGGCCGCCCTGATCATGCGGTACCAGAAATGAGCGCCGCCCATCATATCCCCTCGTCCGAGGCGATCCTCGCCTGCGAAGGATTGAGCAAGCATTTTGGCGGCATCCGCGCCTTCACCGACGTCGCCTTCCAGGCCCGCCGCGGCGAGGTCACCGCGGTCATTGGCGACAACGGCGCCGGCAAGTCGACGCTGATCCGCTGCCTGGTCGGCGTGCATGTGCCGGATGGCGGCGACATCTTCTTCGACGGCCGGCCGCGGCCCTTCGCCAATCCAGACGAGGCGCGCAAGGCCGGCATCGAGACGGTGCACCAGAACCTGGCGCTGATCGACGAACTGACGGTGGCGCAGAACCTGTTCCTCAACCGCGAGATCGTGCGCCGGATCGGCCCTATCGCCTTGCTCGACCGCAAGGCGATGAGGGAGCAGGCGCGCGCCATGCTGTCGCGCCTGTCGATCAACATGCCCTCGGTCAATCAACGCGTGCGGCGCCTGTCGGGCGGGCAACGGCAGGCGATCTCGATCTGCCGCGCCGCCGGCTCCGGCGCCAAGCTGGTAGTGATGGACGAGCCGACCGCGGCACTTGGCGTGCAGGAAACCGCCAACGTCGAGGCGCTGATCCGGCGCCTGCGCGATCAGGCGGTGAGCGTCATCCTGGTCAGCCACAATTTCGATCAGGTGCGGCGCCTATCCGACCAGATCTGGGTCATGCGTGCCGGACGGATGGTGGCGACCGTGCGTTCGTCGGAAACCACTGGTAACGAACTGGTCGCGCTTGTCACCGGCGCGGCCTAGAAGCCGCCGATTCGGCCGGCCTGTCACGAATTGATTGGTACAAAAAGGAGTTTGCGAGTGGCGGTAATCCGTGTCGGGCTTGTGGGTCTTGGCGAGGTCGCGCAATCGATCCATCTGCCTGTCTTGGCCGACCAGCGCGACCGCTGGGTGATAGCGGGCGTCCATGACGTCTCGCCAAGCCTGGTGGCGCTCTGCACCTCCGAATATCCTACCGCCAGGGCCTTTGAAACGGCCGAAGCGCTGATCGATTCACCCGACATCGACGCGGTCTTCGTGCTGTCGTCCGACGATACCCACAGCCGTTTCGTCCGCGCCGCGGTGGCAGCCAACAAGCACATCCTGCTGGAGAAGCCTGCCTGTTTGACAGTGCGCGAGATCGACGAATTGCTGGCGCTGACGACGAATTACACCAAGACGATCTTCGTCGGCTACATGCGCCGCTATGCACCGGCCTATCTGGCGGCCAGGGACGAACTGCCCGATGCTGCCAACATCACCCATGTGCGCATCTTCGACCTGATCTCCGAGGGCCGGCACTTCCTCAAGAAAAGCCAGAACATCCTCTATCCCCGGGATATTGACCCGGCGCTGCTGGAGCGCGGCGCCAGGGAGCGTGACGCTCTGATCCGCGAAGTGGTGGGCGCTGATGCGCCGGCCGATCTCGTGCGCGCCTATCGTGGTCTGACCGCGCTTTCCTCGCATCATATTTCGGCGATGCGCGGGCTCATCGGCGAACCGGTTCGCGTGCTCGCCGCGCATCGCACCAATGGCGGCGCCAACACCTCGGTGACCTTCGACTACGGCCATTTCGCCTGCCAGTATGACGCGGTCGTCGACGATCTCGGCCTGTTCGACGCCATGATCGAAGTGCGCTCGAACACCAAACGGGTCCGCATCATCTACGACACGCCCTACATCCGCAGCCTGCCGACGCGGCTCGAAGTGACGGAAGCCGGACCACTCGGCCCGGTAACCAGGACCTTCGGGCCGCTCTATGGTGACGCTTTCTCGAATGAACTCGAGATTTTCCACCGCCACATCGCCGACGGCACGAAGCCGCTGACCGACCTCGCGGATTCACGCCGCGACCTGGCGCTGATGGCGGAGATCATCGAGCGAATGAAGGAGACGGGCAGCCGCTGAAGCTACCGCCTATTTGCCGCAATGATGATCGTTGATCTTGTTCAGCGCGTTCGCGTCCGGTCCTGTGCGATGATAGGAGCAGGCACCGGCGGCTGTGGTGAACAACTGCTGGTCATAGTACCGCGGGCCGCCGAACAGGATGTCGATGATGTCGCCTTCGGCGGGAACGTAGCGTTCGGATTGAACCCGGTGGTCGCGGTGCCGGTGGTCGCGGTGCTTGTCGCCCGCGAAAGCGGGGGCGGATAGGCTGCAGCCTATCGCGAGAGCGAGCACGCGGATCGCATAGCGTTTGGTCGTCATCGGCAATGTCCTTCTGGCCGTTCGGCTTTCCACCATACATCCAAAATCGTTAGCAGAACAAAAGTTCCCCCGGGCGGCTCGTTGGAGCCGTCGGGGAACCCGAGAATTATCGTCGACTCCGCTTGTCACAATAGGTTTATCCTGCGGCGATAGGGAGAACGTTCCCGCGTCCGGTGTCCAGCCGGGCCCGTCTCTTTGCACTAAGCCAGTCCCTTTGCACTAAATCAGTCTCTTCACACCAAGTGGGGTTTTCCATGCGCAAGATCGTTCTCGCCATGCTGCTGGCATCCGCCATCGGAGGCGCTTCGGCTGCCGACGGCAAGCTCGTCCTCTACACCAGCCAGCCCAACACCGACGCCCAGCAGACCGTCGATTCCTTCATGGCGAAGAACCCCGGCATCAAGGTCGAATGGGTGCGCGATGGGACACCGAAGATCCTGGCCAAGCTGCGTGCCGAGATCGAGGCCGGCCAGCCACAGGCCGACGTGCTGTTGATCGCCGATGTCGTGACCATGGAAGGATTGAAAAAGGAAGGCCGGCTGCTCAGCTTTCCCGAGGCCGATGTCTCCGGCATCGACGCGGCTCTCTACGACAAGGACAAGACCTATTTCTCGACCAAGCTGATCACCACCGGCATCGTCTACAACACCAAGGCGCCCTTCGTGCCATCGAGCTGGGAAGACCTTACCAAGCCGGAAGCCAAGGGCCTCATCGCGATGCCGAGCCCGCTGACTTCGGGAGCCGCGATGATCCACACCGTGACGCTAACCGGCAATTTGCCGGAGGGCTGGAATTATTACAACGCGCTGGCCAGGAACGGCGCCCAGGCGAGCGGCGGCAATGGCGACGTGCTGAAGGCCGTCAGCGGTGGCGACAAGCTGTTCGGCATGATCGTCGACTACATGCCCATTCGCGAGAAGGCCAAGGGCGCTCCCGTCGAATTCGTCTTCCCCAAGGAGGGCGTCTCTGCCGTCACCGAGCCGGTCGCGATCCTGTCCACGGCCAAGGACACCGAGGCCGCCAAGGCCTTCGTTGATTTCCTGCTGTCCAAGGACGGCCAGGAGGTTGCCGCCAGGATGGGCTACATTCCGGCGCGCGCCGACGTCGCCTTGCCGGCCGGCTATCCCGACCGCTCGTCGATCAAGGTGCTGGCTTACGACGCGGCCGCCGCACTCGCCAACGACGCCGCCAACAAGGAAAAATTCGGCGCTGTTATGAGCCAGTAGCCCGCGGTCGGCCGGCGGTGTCATCCGCGCAGGACATCCTCCCCAGGCAGCGTGTGCCGGCGCGACGCTGGCACATGGCGCGAGCCACACCTGGGTTTCGCGCATCGGTGCTCGCCGTCTTGCTGGTGATCGCACTGCTCAGCCTGCTGCCGATGGTGAGGCTCGTCATCGCGGCTGTCGCACCGGGCGGCGAGCTCGACTTCGGTGCATTCGCCCAGCGCCTGGCCAAGCCGACCGCCTTGCGGGCGATGTGGCACACGCTGGACACATCCTTTTTTGGCGCCCTGCTGGCGCTTTGCCTCGGTGGTCCCTTCGCCATCGCTGTCACGATGACCGACCTGCCCGGGCGGAAGGCGCTCGGCTTTCTGCTGCTGTTGCCGCTGATGATCGCGCCGCAGGTCACTGCCCTGTCGTGGCTGCATCTGTTCGGCCCGTCCAGCACGCTTCTCGGCATGGCCGGCATGGCGCCGCCGCCAGGCACGCCCAATCCGATGCTCGGCCGCAATGGCATCATCCTGCTTTACGCAGTCCAGCACGCGCCGATCGTGTTCATCACGCTGCGGGCCGGGCTGTCCCGGATCCCGCGCGATCTCGTCGAAGCGGCCAGGGCTTCCGGCGCCGGGCCGCTGTCGGTGCTGTGGACCATCGTCCTGCCGGTCGTGCGTCCGTATATCGTGGCCGCGGCGGCCCTCGCCTTCGTCTCGGGCGTCGGCAATTTCGGCATCCCGGCCCTGCTTG
>NZ_NWQG01000076.1:0-14572 GCF_002529485.1 Mesorhizobium sanjuanii | reverse complement strand
TGATCTATCAGGACCTGTCGAGCTTCGGTCCCGGCGTGCTGCCGCAGATCACGGCGCTGTCGGTATTGGTCGGTGTGCTGGCGCTGGCCGGTGTCGCTTGCCAGACCCTCGCGCTGCGCGGCGTCACGCACCGCTTCACCGCTGGCACGCCGACGCGTTTCGAGCTCGGGCGCTACCACTTGCCACTTGCCGGCCTTGCCTGGCTGGTGATCGGCTTCATTCTGGTGCTCCCGGCCTGCGCGCTGCTGGCGACGTCGCTCGTCCCGTCCTTCGGCGTGCCGCTCGGCTGGCAGACGATGACCGCGTCCAACTATGCCGAGGTTCTGGTCCATCAGGCATCGACGGTCCGCGCCTTCCGCAATTCCATTCTTTTTGCCGGCGGCGCGGCGCTTATCCTCGCCGCCGGCGTCATTCCGGTGACCGCAGTGCTCGAACGGCTCGGCCGGCGCTGGCAGCGCTTCCTCGGCGGCATCGTCGACCTGCCCTATGCCGTCCCCGGTGTCGTTCTTGCCATCGCCTGCATCCTCCTGTTCCTGCGCCCGCTGCCGCTGATCGGCAGCCTCTATGCAACGGCGTCGATCATCGTGATCGCCTATATGATGCGGTTTTTCACGCTCGCCTTGAAACCGGTAGCGACCGCGGTCGGGCAGATTTCACGTGACCTCGACGAGGCGGCGGCGGTATCGGGAGCCGGAGCCCTTCGCCGGCTCATGACGATAACCGCGCCGCTCGCGGCGCCGGCGGCCGTGGCGGGCGGCCTGCTCGTCTTCATGAGCGCCTTCAACGAACTGACGGTCTCGGCCCTGCTCTGGTCGAGCGGCAACGAGACGCTGGGCGTGGTGCTGTTCAGCCTCGAGGAGGCCGGCCTGGGGACGCAGGCCGCGGCGATCGCCGTTTCCACGATCGCCGTTGTCGTTGTCCTGCTGCTGGTGCTCGACCGGTTCGGACAGCGACTTCCAGCGGGTGTGCTGCCCTGGCGATAATGGGTCAGACGTCGGGGACCACCCACGCGTCCGAGGCTGCGATGCGCACCTTCTGGCCGACTGCCAAAGTCTCTGTGCTGTCGATCAGCAGTTCCTGCCGTGATCCCTGTTCCGGTGCCGACAAAGCCAGCCTCACCTCATGGACCGGGCCGCGATAGATGCTGTCGAGCACTGTCGCCGGAATGCCTTCGGGTGAAATCCGCAGCGCTTCCGGCCGCAGCAGGATCTTGGCCGGCCCCGCCGATGTCCCGGCACTTCGCGCCATGAGGCGATACCCTGCTATATCGACCGTTGCGGTCTTCCCGGCGGGATCCACCACTATCCCCGCAACGATCGACCCGCGCCCGACAAAGCCGGCGATCGTCGCATTGGCCGGCGCGCGGTAGACCTCCTCCGGCGCTGCCGCCTGCAACACCTTGCCCTGACTCATGATGGCGACACGGTCGGCCAATGCCAGGGCCTCGGCCTGGTCGTGGGTGACATAGACGATGGTGGCGCCGGTGCGGCGATGGATGTCGCGAAACGCATCGACCATGGAGGCGCGCAGATGCATGTCGAGATTGGCCAGCGGTTCGTCGAACAGGATGATCCTGGCGTCGGCGACCAGGCAACGCGCCAGCGCCACGCGCTGACGCTGGCCGCCGGACAGTTCCTCGATGCGGCGGCCTTCAAATCCGCTGAGCCCGACGATGTCGAGAACAGCGCCGACACGGCCGGCGATTGCGCCGCGCTCGACATGCCGGGCCTTCAGCGGATAGGCGACGTTTGCCGCGACATCCATATGTGGCCAAAGCGCATAGGACTGGAAGACGACCCCGACGCCGCGTGCCTCCGGTGGTACCTGCCGTTGCGGATCGGCCACTAGTTCCTTGCCGAAGAAGACGCTGCCCTCGCTGGGCGCCTCGAAGCCGGCGATCAGCCTCAGCATCGTGGTCTTGCCGCATCCGGACGGGCCGAGCAGCGCGGTGAAGGATCCCGCCGGGAAGTCAAGCGAAACGGCGTCAAGTGCTGCCGTCTCGTTGAACCGCTTGCTGAGGCGCTCCACCTTGATTTCGCTCATGCTTCACCCATTGGCGTATCACCGCGCCCTGCGTGAATCTCATCAACGCGACGCGCTTTAAGGTGGGCAATACGTTGGAAAGCCGGCCATGACAATGATGGCTGCGGCAAGGGTTTCCTTGCTTGCTGCGCCGTCCAGCCGCGATCACCGGCAAGGTCGTTCCGGTGATCTGCCTGGCTGACGGTGGGTTCGTGCATGGCATCCTTGACGGTGTTCGATCGAGTTCGCGCGGCTACAGGCTGTGAACATTCGAAATCGTGACTTGCGTCTTCGCGGCTCGGATTTGTTGGATAGGCCCGGGGCAGATTCCGGGTTCATTGTCATACGGGCAAGCCATTGAAATCCAGTGGTGTTTTGATTTCAAAGCTTCTAACCGTTAATGCCAATGAAATCATGGGAACTGCAGATCCACCACGCCGGAAGTCTGGGGTTGAAGCACGGGGACGATGGCACTGAACGCTGAAGACATTGCTGGCCATCCGGCGTTGCACCGCTGTGTCCAGGCGCAGTCGCTGGCGCTTATCCAGATTTATGAAGCGAGCCCGCGGCTTGCTTCCATATTCGCCACGCAGCAGCGCTGGCTGATGGGCCATGTCGGTCTTGCCTTGCATTTCAGGCGAGACCTGAGCGACCATCGCAAGGAATTGACTGCAGCCCGTTTCATCGAGGCCATTCGCCAGCATTCGGTGGCCAGCCGCAACACCGCCGAGGCTTTCATCAAGGAGATGCTGCGTTATCGTGTCGTCGAGTATCTGCCGACGCATGGGGATGGGCGTGCCCTCCCTTTCGAGGTCACGGCGGCCACTGTGAAGACGTTTACCGGCTGGGTCACCGCTCATCTGCAAACGCTGGACAGCCTCGACGGCGGAAGCCGGTTGACCACGTACCTCGCGCAACCCGATATGCTTGCCAGATTGCAGCCGCTGGTGGCGGACGGCCTGCTTTCTTCTCAGCCGGTGCGCGAGCCCAAACAGACTTTTTCCCTGTTCATCTGGCTCAACAATGGCGGCATCGTCATGGACCGGTTGATGTCCGGCATCGATCCCGACCACGCGGGTCTCGACCGGATCCCAACCAGTGTGGTGTCGATCGTGGACTTCGCCAACTGGCTCAAGCTTTCCCGGACCCATCTTTCACGCAAATTGCGCGACGCC
The DNA here is from genome assembly GCF_002529485.1 of Mesorhizobium sanjuanii. NCBI lineage: Bacteria > Pseudomonadati > Pseudomonadota > Alphaproteobacteria > Hyphomicrobiales > Phyllobacteriaceae > Mesorhizobium > Mesorhizobium sanjuanii. Next base: position 11,375 of record NZ_NWQG01000076.1, on the reverse strand, counting down.
GAAGATCTCGGCAGCGTCGGTTGGCTGGGCCGGCGTGGGCATTCGGTGATGTGGGTTTCGAAGCAGTTTCATCAGGAATACATGGCCGTCCAGGCCGCCAAGCTTGCCATTGTCGATGCAGCCTTCTCGGCGTGCTTTTCGACCTCCTGAGCTACCTACCCTTTGAGCTTTCCCGACGCCCACGGCAACTATCCCGCAATCCGTAGCAAGGACGATATCAGCAGCCCGCGTTCGTCGGCCGAAAGGATATCTGAATCGAAGAGGTTCATGCTGCGAAGCCCCTCGATGGCGAGAAAGCAGACCAGTAGCGCCTTGAGATCAGGCGTTTCTCCTTTCAGCCGCTCGAAGAGCTGCCGCTTGAACGATTTTATCGGCGTCAGGAAATCCGGATCCTCGGCGATCGCCGAAAATATCCACGAGGCCGACGGTTGCGGCTCCTCGCAGTCGCTGGCCGAAAGCTTGATGTAGATGGCAAGCAGGCTTTCGCCGCTGGCTCCGGCCTTACGTGCGGCCTCCAGCGCCCGCTCGAACTCGCGCAGGTAATCTTCCACCAGCGCCTGCATCAGCTTTGCCTTGGTCGGAAAATTGTACAGCAAGCCGCCCTTCGAGACACCCGCACGGCTGGCGACCGCATCCAGCGACAGGCTTCCAGGCCCAGATTCGCGGGCAACATCGGCGGCCGCGGCGAGAATCTTCTCGCGCGAATTCGATCTTTGGGCTTTCATGGCGCCCTCCCATCGCAACATTAGGCCCAATTGACAAGACCGTCCAGACGGTACAGTAAGATCGCCGTTATTTGAAATTGGGACCTGCCGTGGATAGTGTCCCGACACCGACCGCCATGCCGGTCGCCGCTTGAGGGGACACTCTTGTTCAGACGCATAATTCAGATAGTCGTCATCGCCTTGGTTTTGCTCGTGCTGGTCGCCGTGGTCGGCGGCATCGTTGGCTTCAACTTCCTGCGCGACAACGGCATCAAACAGTATTTCGCCACGATGAAGCCGCCGGCGGCGACCGTGTCGACGACCATCGTCAAGCCGATCAGCTGGACGCCGGGCGTCGAGGCGATTGGCACGGTGAGTGCGGTGCGCGGCGTTGACCTGACTGTTGAGACCGCCGGTATCGTCAAGGAGATCCTTTTTCACGCCAACGAGAAGGTCAAAGCCAACGCGGTTCTCCTTCAACTCGACGATGCCGTCGAACGTGCCGATCTCGATGCGGAGAAGGCTCAAGCCGTGCTCGTCCAGACGGCGCTGACGCGCGCCGTCGAATTGCAGAGGCGCGGCGTCGGTGCGGACGTTACGCTTGACACGGCGCGGGCAACCGCATCGGCCACCCTCGCACAGGTGAACAAGATGCAGGCGGTGCTTGAGCAGAAGCAGTTAACGGCGCCTTTCGGCGGCACGGTGGGTATCCCGAAGATCGACCTCGGCCAGTATCTGGCGCCCGGCACCGCCGTGGTGACCTTGCAGGACCTGGACACGATGCGGGTCGACTTCTCGATTCCCGAACAGCAGCTTCCCCTGTTAAAGATCGGCCAGACGGTTCGGCTGGGCATCGGCGGCGGCGACATGCCCTTCGCCGGCGCCATTCGCGGCATCGACCCCAAGATCGACCCGACAAGTCGGCTGGTGACCGTCAGGGCGGAGGTCGCCAACCCCGAAGGCAAGCTGACGCCCGGCCAGTTCGTGCAGGTGCGCGTCGAACTGCCCGAGGAAAACAATGTGCTGGCGCTGCCGCAGACGGCGATGACCACCAGCCTCTACGGCGACTTCGTCTTCGTCGTGCGCCCAGCCAAGACGGAAGCCGCCCCGGCGGCTCCAGCAGCGAAGCCCGGAGAAATGCCCGCCTCTCCGGCAGCCGATAAGCCCGCTTCGGCGGATGCTGCCAAGCCGGCGGACGCCGCGAAACCAGCGACGGACGCAGCGAAACCCGCTTCCCCCGCGCCTGCTGCAAAGCCCGAGGAGAAGGCTGCCGGCGCGGCCAACCCTGCAGCGGAAGGGCAGAAGCCTGAACTCGTGCTCTCCCAGGTGTTCGTCAAGCCGGGCCGTCGCAATGCCGGTCTCATCGAGATCCTGGAGGGCATCGCGCCCGGCGACGAAGTTGTCACGGCCGGCCAGAACCGGCTTTTCAACGGCATGTCCGTTGCAGTCGACAACACGATCGACCCGACCAAGCCGGTGAACCTGCAGGCAAGCCAGAAATGAGTTTCTCCGACATCTTCATCCGCCGTCCGGTCCTGTCGACCGTTCTGGCCTGCATGATCCTGCTCTTGGGCTTCCAGGGCATCTTCAACCTTTCGATCCGGCAATATCCGAAGGTTGACGAAACCGCCATCACGATCACGACGGCCTATCCGGGCGCCAGCGCCGACCTGATCCAGGGCTTTATTTCGGCGCCGATCGCCCGTGCCGTCGCCTCGACGGAAAACATCGACTATGTGACGTCGTCGAGCCGGCCATCCTCCAGCACCGTGACGGTGCAGATGAAGCTCGGTTCCAACCCGGATGTCGCGCTGACCGAGGTGCTGTCGAAGGTACAGGGGGTGCGCGGTACCTTGCCGGAAGCATCCAAGGATCCCGTCATCGTCAAAGGCACCGGACAGCAGTTCGCGATGATGTACATCTCGATGCAGAATCCGAACATGACGAAGGAGCAACTGACGGAATATATCGAGCGCGTCATCCGCCCGCGCATGTCGACGGTCGAGGGTGTCGCTGACGTCCAGATCTTCGGCGCGCAAGAGTATTCGATGCGCGTCTGGATCGATCCGGTCAGGCTTGCCGCGCGCGGCGTGACGGCCTCGGAAGTGCTGACGGCGATCAACAATTCCAATTTCCTGTCGGCGCCCGGCAACACCGAGAACGAATATGTCGTCTCATCGATAACCGTGCGCTCGACACTCCAGACACCGGAGGCGTTCGCCGAGTTGCCGCTACGCTCGACCGACGGCAATGTGGTGCGGCTGCGCGACGTGGCGCGTGTCGAACTCGGCGCGGAGAACACCGACACCAGGGTCAGCTTCAACGGCAAGCCCGGAACCTTCCTCGCCATCTTCCCGACCCCGGCGGCCAATCCGCTAACCACGGCGGCAGCGCTTACCAGGCTCGTGCCGCAGATACAGGAGACGCTGCCGAAAGGCATGACGATCGAGGTCGTCTATGACGCAACCGGACAGATCAGCGCCTCGATCGACGAAGTGTTCAAGACCATTGCCGAGGCAGTGGCCATCGTTGTCGTCGTTATCCTGCTGTTCCTCGGCTCTTTCCGCTCGGTGATGATGCCGATCGTCACCATCCCGCTGTCGCTGATCGGCGTCTGCTTCCTTTTGTTTGCGGTGGGTTACTCGATCAATCTCCTGTCGTTGCTGGCCATGGTGCTGGCGATCGGCCTTGTCGTCGATGACGCCATCGTGGTGGTGGAAAACATCCACCGCCACATGGAAGAAGACCACATGTCGCCGATGCAGGCGGCTTTCAGCGGGATGCGAGAGATCGCCAGCGCTATCGTCGCAATGACGATGACGCTGGCGGCCGTGTTCGCGCCGCTGGCTTTCACGGGCGGCCTGACAGGCGCGCTGTTTCGTGAGTTCGCGGTCACGCTCGCCGGCTCGGTGGTGCTGTCGGGCGTCATCGCCGTCACCATCACGCCGATGATGTCGGCGCGCCTGCTGAAGTCGGGCACGCCGGGCCGTTTCCAGCGTATTGTCGACGGCACTTTCGCGCGGGTCGAGCACGTTTATGAGCGGGCCGTCACCGGTTCGCTGAACTATCGCCCGCTGACGCTGATCATTGTGCTTGCGCTTGTCGGCGTGACCGGCTTCATGTTCACCAAGACTTCGGGCGAATTGGCGCCGGAAGAAGACCAGGGCTTCCTTCTCTCGCTGGTCACGGCGCCGCGTTATGCGACATCCGATTATACCGAGACATACGTCAACCAGATTCTCGGTCTGGTCAGGGACATTCCGGAAACGCGGGCCCAGTTCTCGGCCGTCGCCTTCGGCGGCGCCACAAACAGCGCCTTCGTCGGATTTGCCTTCAAGGATTGGGCGGAACGCAAGCGCAATTCCAAGGAGCTGCAGGCTGACATTACCGCTCGTATCGCCAAAGTGGCAGGCGTCGAGGCCTTCGTCTTCGCGCCGCCGACGCTGCCGGGCTCCGGCGGCGGCCTGCCCATCGCCATGGTGGTGCGCTCGACGGGGCCCGCTTCCGAAGTGTACGAGGTGGCCGAGCAAATCAAGAACAAGGCCCAGGCCTCCGGCCGTTTCATCGTCGTGCAAAATTCAATGGCCTACGACGCACCGCAGGTGACAGTGACCATCGACCGCGACCGTGCCGCGGCCCTCAACCTGCCGATTGCCGATATCGGCCAGACCTTGACGCTGCTCGTTGGCGGCGCCGAAGTGGCGCAGTTCGACCGCGACTCCAACAGCTACGACATCATCCCGCAGGTGCCGCAGGAATTCCGCGACAACCCTGAAAAGCTTGGCGAATATTACGTGCGTAGCGTGGACGGGAAGATGGTGCCGCTGTCGGCGGTGGTGAAGATTTCGACCAATGCTTCGCCGGCCGCCATCGAGCAGTTCAACCAGCTGAATTCCGCGACGATTTCCGCGCTCCCGCTGCCCGGCGTCACCACCGGCGACGGATTGAAAGCCCTTGAGGATATCGCGAACGAGAATCTGCCCGACACCTTCTTCATCGACTATTCCGGCCAGTCCAGGCAGGAGAAGGAACAGGGCAACACGATTCTGATCGCTTTCGGCGCGGCCGTCGTCGTCATCTATCTTGTGCTGGCGGCGCAGTTCGAAAGCTTCCGCGACCCGCTGATCATCATGATGGCGGTGCCGCTGTCGATCTTCGGCGCCATCGTGCCGCTCAATCTGGGCCTCGGAACATTGAACATCTACACGCAGGTCGGCCTGATCACGCTGATCGGCCTGATCACCAAGCACGGCATCCTTCTCGTCGAGTTCGCCAACCAGCAGCGCGAGCAGCACGGCATGCGGCGGCGCGATGCCATCATCGCCTCGGCCAAGGTGCGGCTGCGGCCGATCCTGATGACGACGGCGGCGATGGCGCTCGGCGTGGTGCCGCTGATTACCTCCAGCGGCGCGGGCGCCGCGGCCCGCTATTCGATGGGCCTGGTGATCTTCACCGGCATCCTGGTCGGCACCATGTTCACCCTTTTCGTGGTGCCGATGTTCTACACTTTCATCGCCAGCAAGGACCTGCCGCATCATGCCGAGAAGCCCGACCCGAAGCTGATGCCGGCGCTACAGGATTAGAACTGACGACCAAATAAAAAGAGGCCGGAAAATCCGGCCTCTTTGGCTGCTTGACTTTACCGCCGCCTTCGGCGGGAAGCCGGAGCGGTGAAGCCCGATAGCTCAGGCCTTACAACCGTTCCAACGCAGCCTACTTGACGATGACGATGCTGGTGTTGGCCGGGCCGAAGACCTCGACAAGCTGGTAGAAATCGGCGGCATTGTCCGGATGCAGCCGCACACAGCCATGCGAGGCCGGCTGCCCCAGGCGTTTGACGGCATTGGTCGCATGCACGGCGTAGCCGCCGCTGAAGAAGACCGAATGCGGCATCGGCGCGTTGTCATACTTCTTCGAATACCACATCTGATGCATGCGGGTCGGCTTGAACGAGCCGGTCGGCGTGACATACCCCCTGGCGCCGGTCGAGACCTTCCAGGCGAAGGTCCGCCGGCCGTCGACCAGTACTTCCATGGTCTGCTGCGAAAGCGAGACCCGCGCCACGATCTTGTTTGCGGCTTGCGCAGCGCCATTGCCGGCGCCGAGGAGAAAGGCCGCGCCCATCAGGGCGGCAGCGGTGATGTGGATGAGCTTGGCGGAAATGGTGGTGTGCATGATGTCCCCCTGTCTGCCGGACCTGGCCGGTTCCAATTCGATGACCGGCTTATCCCCGCAGCGTGTTTCGAACAGATTTCGCAAGATATGCGTTTCTGTTTCGAATCTGTTTCCCATGGTTAACGGAAGCGAGCCGCCTGGAGCGGATCTTTCGGAGTGGAAACCGGCGGCGCCAGTGCCGGCTGCCACCGAACCTGGCGGGCGGAAGATGCCGGCTAATCCCAAGCGAAAGCCCATTTTTCTCTAATATGAAAGAAATTTGACTACGCTCGAAACCAACTTGCAACAGAGCGCGGCGTGGGGCGGCATGATGTGGATACAGGCCAGCCGCAGATTTGACCCAACGGAAACAGCCGGCACCAAACGAAAGTTTGCACGAAATCGAAAGTGGTTCTGTTTCCCCGCCACGGTCTGGATCGTTTCCAGCCCTGCGCGTCAACCGGCTCAAGGCCCTCTGGCGGGTCGGTTTTGGGCTGAAGAAGATGCGCGGCCCCTCCGGCAACTTGCAGCCGAGAGGACCGAAGGCCCGCGCCGCGACGGGGGGCTCCGCAGCGGCGCGGGCACTTCGGGAGGTATCCCGAGGCATGACGTATATCTGAATTTGGGGAGTGGATACGATGAACACGAAATTTGCAGCTTCTGTGCTTTCCGCACTGCTCTACGCACAAGGTTTGCTCGGCTTTGCCGGCCTTGTCACCGTGCTTCTGAAGGACCGTGCTCAGGCGACCGAATTCGTTATTACCGGCGAAATGGGGGCTCGCAAAACCGGCCCTGGCGAAATGCCGTCAGGTCCGTCGCTTCTCGTGGTGCGCTGAGCATCAAGACCTGTGGACAGCAGGTGGCCACCCTGCCCTCAATCGGTGAACTGCATCGGCGGGTCGAACCGATAGCCCGCACCCCTTATGGTGGTGATGGTTTCGGTGTCGAGCTTGCGGCGCAGCCGCACGATGCGCGAATCGATCGAGCGATCGAAGGCATCGGCATTTTCAGCGGGCGCTCCGGCAATGATGTCGTCTCGCGTCAGCACCTTGCGCGGACTGGCCAGAAACAGCTTGAGCAGCGCCACCTGGCCTGGCGACAATTGTTCCTCCGTGCCGGAGCGGTGCATGACCATGGCCGACCGGAGGTCGACCGTTGCGTTCTCCAATACGATCAACTCCCCGGCGCTCCTGCCGCGCCGCGTCAGCAATCCACCGATGCGGGCGGCAAGTTCCCTGACATTGAGCGGGCTCTCGACGACGTCGGCCGCACCCAGTTCGAGCGCCAGCACCTTGTCGACCAGATCGGTCGGCCGGCAGATCAGGATGAAATCCGGCCCGCCCTCGCCGCCATAACGCCTGAGCAGGTCACGCCCTTCCGCCTGGCTGAGGCTGTCGCCGATGATGGCGACATCGATGCCCTTTCCCGAAAGCAGGGATTCGGCCTCCCAGGGTTGGCGCACCGTGCGCACATCATGGCCGCGCCGATCGAGATGGTCGGCGAGATCGGTCGCGACCGCATCGGCGACGGAAACAAGCGCAATAACGGATCGTGCGGCCATTTTTCCTACCATTCCCTCAGCAACCGAATATGAGCGCTGGACATGATGTTTATACCCAATCTACTTTCCACTGAAAGCGGGAGCGAGAGCATAGTGCGGGCACGAATAATCATCGTCGAGGATGAGCCCGATCTGAGGGACGCGGTTGCCGAGTATCTCGGCGCCAGCGGCTACGATGTAGCGACGGCTGAAAGTGCCGCGGCCGCGCGCAGCTTGCTGGAAACGCAGTCGTTCCATCTGGCCATCCTCGACATCGCCATGCCTGGCGAGGACGGCCTGTCGCTCGGCCGCTGGCTGCGCTCGAAAATCCCGATCGGCGTCATCTACGCCACCGCCGCCGGCACCGCGCTCGACCGCATCGTCGGGCTGGAACTCGGCGCCGATGACTACATCGTCAAGCCCTACGAATTGCGCGAGGTGCTGGCGAGGGTCCGCAGCGTGCTGCGCCGTGTCCCCCAACCGAGCGAGCCGCAGGGCGTCAAGGCCGAAGCAGCGGCCGACCGCCGTGCCATGAGCTTCGGGCCCTTCCATGCCGATCTCGATGGCAGGTTCGTCACCGGCGCCAATGGCACGGTCATCGATATGGCCAAGAGCGAGTTCGACGTGCTGGAGGTTTTCCTGACGCGAGCCAACCGGCTGTTGACGCGGGCCGCGATCTCCGAGGCGATCGGTTTCGTCGAGGATCCGGAATCGTCGCGCGCCGTCGACATCCGCATCATGCGGCTGAGAAAGAAGATCGAGGCGGACCCGTCCAATCCGAAATTCCTGCGCACGGTGCGCGGCGAAGGCTATATCTTCTCGTTGCCGACCGGTGAAGGCAACTGAACGGGCCGCTGGTATCCGCTCTGGCCTGGCACGGCTCTGGAAATGACGGCTGACAATGACTGCTGAAGCAGGACACACCGATGTGCACGGCGCCAGGCAAGGCGCGGCGATGGCGGCTGTCAATGTCGTCCGCCGGTTGCGCGAAGCCGGTGACTGGCAGCGCGAGATGGAAAACATCCTTGCCACGCTCTGCACGGCGCTCGATTGCCAGCGCGGCATCCTGTTTCGTCTGCGCGAACTGCCCGGCCAGGGTTTTGCCCAGTCGGTCGCGGCCTACTGGATCGACCCCCGGTTTGGCGGCGAATTGGCCTCGCCGACGGTCATCATGCAGTCGGTCGTCAATTCGGATCCGCTGCTGGAGCGATTGGGCGAGGATGAACGGCAAGGCAAGGTCTTCGCCGGACACACGCGCGACCTCGAAGGTTTCCTGAGAACCGATTTCGAAAAGCAGCACATCAAGTCGTTCCTGTCGGTGTCGGTCTTTGCCCACGGCCATCTGTGGGGCACGCTGGCAATCAACGATTGTGTGAACGAGCGTGAATGGACCGACGAGGAAGAGGCGGCGCTGCACATCATCGCGCTGGCCATCAGCGACGCCATCGAACGATCGCTTTCCGATGCCCATGCCAGCGAGGTCATCCGCCGGACCATGCTGCAGGCCTCGCTCGATGCCATCATCGTCATCGACGAAACCGGCTCGATCATCGAATTCAACCCGGCCGCCGAAAAGATGTTCGGCTACCAGCGCAGCGACATCCTCGGCAAGGACCTGCTCGACACCGTCGTTCCGGAATATTATCGCAAGGGCTACGTGTCAGGCGCCGATTACATGTCGGGCCGCGGCGCGCCGATGGTCGGCCAGCGGCTCGAGACCGTCACCCAGAACGCGGCTGGCGAAGTCTTCCCGATCGAATTGACGGCAACCGAGATGCGGGTCGCCGACCGGCGACTGATCTTCGGCTCGATCCGCGACCTGCGCGACAAATTGCGCGCCGAGGAGGAGATCGGCCGCCAGCGCGAAAAGCTGCACCAGAACGAGAAGATGGCGGCGATGGGCTCGCTGCTTGCTGGCGTTTCGCATGAGCTCAACAACCCGTTGGCCGTGGTCGTAGCCCAATCGACGCTGTTACACGAATTCGCCTCCGATCCGCAGACCAAGGTGCGCGCCGAAAAGGTCCGCGCCGCCGCCGAGCGCTGCGGCCGCATCGTCAAGAGTTTTCTGTCGATGGTGCGTCTGCATCCAGCGGCCCAGGCCGAGACCGATCTCAACCAGGTGGTTCGCGCCGCCCTCGAAGTGACGGCCTACGGCGCCAGATCAACCGGCATCATCATCGATACCGATTTTGCCAGCGGTCCGCTTCTGGCCATGGCCGACGCCGACCATGTGACGCAAGTGGCCGCCAACTTCCTCGTCAACAGCCAGCACGCCCTGGCCGGCATCGGCGGTGACCGGCTGATCAAGGTCCGGACCTTTCGCAGCGACCACGGCAATCCCGGTTTCTCCGTCGAGGATAACGGCCCGGGCGTGCCGGAGGCGATACGCGCCCGTATCTTCGAATCCTATTTCACCACCAAGCCGGTCGGCGTCGGCACCGGTATCGGCCTGTCGATCTCGAAGTCGATCATCGAACGGCACAATGGCAATGTCTGGTTCGAGGAGGTCGTGCCAAGGGGCGCGCGTTTCGTCGTGCAATTGCCGGCGATCGCCGCCAGCGGCGCCGTTGCGGGCGAAAGCCCGGCGCGGTCGAGCGGATTGCGCCATGCGCTGATCATCGATGACGAGCCCGACGTCGCCGCCTCGCTCTCCGATATTCTGGAACTGATGGGCATCAAGTCGCGCATCGTGCCAATCTGGGCATCCACGGCTGCGACCCTGGGCGGGCACATGCCGCCGGACATCGTCTTTTCCGATCTGCGCATGCCCGGCACCAGCGGCATATCGATCTATCGCGAACTGCTCGCCGAGCGGCCCGATCTGGCACGGCGCTTCGTGCTGGTCACCGGCGACCTGATCGGCGCCAAGGCCGAGATCGAGGCCTTGCCCGCGCCGTTGCGGCCACACATCCTGGAAAAGCCGTTCAGCACGCTGGACGTGCGCGGCGTCCTATCGGCCATTGCCGAACAGGCGGCATTGGGAAGCTAGAAGCCTTAAAAAGAAGGCCCCCAACCGACGATGCGGGCGGGAGCCTGACTTGAGCGCTGGAGGACGCTCGGGCAAGCATGATCCCTGGAAGGGGGAACCGGTCTTCGAAAAGATCATGCTCGCCAAAAACTCAAAAAACGTTTGGTGTGCTGGCCAGCGGAGTTGCATTCGCGATCATGCGGACGGCGCGGGCTCTGTGCACCCCGGACTGCTGGGCGATGGCGCGCAAGCAGTCCACGCTCTCGGCGCCCCAGACTTGGCCCTTGCAGGCAAAATCGATCTGCGGCATCGGCAGGCGCCCGGTCTTGGTCGTGGTTGTCGCGCCGTCGATGATGTTGGCGGGTGGGTTCAGCGAGGCAAAGGCCGGGCCAACGGTCGGCGTGAACGCCATGCCGACGAATGCGGCGGCAGCCAACACCGTGAACAGCCCCATCGGATGATCGCTGGCGCGCTGGCGCAATGCCAGCTTCGGGCGGCGCTCATTGCGCTCCGGGGCCTGAAACTGGTGATCGTGGCCGGCGGTGTGGATCTTGGTAAACATCGTTGTTCCCTGTCGTCGATTTTCTTTTTTCAGTAAAACGAACTTAACCGCGCCTGGTAACGGGCGAATGGTGCACCCGCTTTCTCGTGTAACGGCTTTGAAACGAGAAAATTCAGCCGTTGTTGGCATGTTTGGCCACAGCCGACACAAGGTTCGTTTCGAAACTGTTTGCTGTGACAAGGACGCCGACAGCACCCCCTCTAGGCCGGAATCAGGCGCCGGACAGTGATCAATCCCACACTTCTGAATGGAATTCGGGGCAACGGCGATCTTTCCACGCAAGACGCGGTTGCTTTCTCGGCGCGGCAGCCCCGAATCCTCACATGGCGCGCCCGTTTCACAACCCATGTTAACACCCGGAATTTCCGGGATTTTCTGTCGTCATGCTGGTCCTGAAAACGCCAGAGCTCAACTCTCTGCAAACTTCTGATCTCCACAAGCCATTGC